>NZ_JAVRHT010000021.1:0-69578 GCF_031846415.1 Rubrivirga litoralis
AGCACGCGCGCTGACACAGGGCGGGGTGGTCCACACGCCACCCCGCCCTTTGGGTCCGCCCCCTTTTCACTCTGGCCTCAGGCCACGACACATGGCGAATCAGAAGATCCGCATCAAGCTCAAGTCGTTCGACCACACGCTCGTCGACAAGAGCGCCGAGAAGATCATCCGCACGGTCAAGTCGACCGGCGCCGTCGTCAGCGGGCCGATCCCGCTCCCGACGCGCAAGACGATCTACACGGTCCTCTCCGGTCCCCACGTCGACAAGAAGGCGCGGGACCAGTTCGAGACGCGCGCCCACAAGCGCCTCATCGACATCCTCTCGACGTCGTCGAAGACCGTCGACGCCCTCATGAAGCTGGAGCTCCCCTCCGGCGTGGACGTCGAAATCAAGGTCTGACCCGACCGACATCTACGGGCGGGGCAACCACCCCGCCCGCTCTCTTTTCCGCTTAACTAACCCCCCGGTTCAATGAGCGCCATTCTCGGCCGCAAGGTCGGCATGACGAGCGTCTACGACGCCAGCGGACGGCAGACCGTCTGCACGGTGATCGAAGCCGGCCCGTGTGCCGTCACCCAGATCAAGACCGACGAGACCGACGGCTACCGCGCCGTCCAGATCGGTTTCCAGGACAAAAAGTCCAAGCACACGACGATGGCCATGGCCGGCCACTTCGAGGCCGCCGGCGTGGACGCCAAGCGCCACATCGTCGAGTTCCGAGGCACCGACCTCGACAACGACGTCTCGCTCGGCGACGAGATCACCGTCGAGCGCTTCGAAGAAGGCGACACGGTCGCCGTCTCGGGCACGTCGAAGGGCAAGGGCTTCCAGGGCGTCGTCAAGCGCCACAACTTCCGCGGCGTCAACGACGCCACGCACGGACAGCACAACCGGCAGCGCGCGCCGGGTTCGATCGGGCAGGCGTCCGACCCCAGCCGCGTGTTCAAGGGCACGCGCATGGCGGGGCGGACGGGCGGCGAGCGCGTGACGGTCAAGAACCTCCGCGTCGTCCGCGTCTTCCCGGACAACAACCTGATCCTCGTCAAGGGCGCCGTGCCGGGCCACAAGAACGGGATCGTCGAGATTCGCAAGGCATGATGCGTGACGAATGATGCACGCGGCGCCACCCCGCCCGCGCATCCAGGCCGTCACGAATCACGCATCACGCAACAGAACCATGAAACTCTCTGTCTACACCCGCGCCGGCGCCGAGGCCGGACGCCAGGTCGAACTCGACGACGCCATCTTCGGGATCGAGCCGAACGACCACGCCATCTGGCTCGACGTCCGCAGCATCCAGGCCAATAAGCGCCAGGGCACGCACAAGACGAAGGAGCGCAGCGAAGTGTCCAAGTCGCGCCGCAAGCTGTACCGCCAGAAGGGGACGGGCAACGCCCGCGCCGGCGACGCCAAGAGCCCGCTCCGCAAGGGCGGCGGCACCATCTTCGGTCCCCGCCCGCACGAGTACACCGTCCGCGTCAACCGCAAGACGAAGCAGCTGGCCCGGCGCAGCGCGCTGGCCTACAAGCTGACCGACTCGACGCTCCGCGTGATCGAGGACATCGACCTGGCCGTGCCCAAAACGCGCGAGATCGCGGACCTCCTCAAGAGCAACGGCGTGAGCGGCAAGACGCTCGTGCTCTCGAGCGGCCTCGACAACACGCTCTACCGCTCGGCCCGCAACATCCCAGGCGTGAAGGTGCTCGCCGCCGACCAGGCGTCGACGCTCGACCTCATCGGTGCCAAGACGATCCTGCTCCAGGAGGGCGCCGTCGAGGCGCTGACCGAGGCGCTCCGCCCCGCCCAGAAGGCGACCGTCGACGGCCAGTCCGCTCCGCCGGAGACGGCTCGCTCCAAGGCCGCCGCCTCGCCCGCCACCGAGGGCGGGGTGGAGGAGACGGACCTCCCGGTCCCGATGGAGGACGCGCCGACCACCGCCGACCCCGCCGCTCCGGACGTGCCCACCACCCCGCCCGCCGCCGAGGGCGGGGCGGAGACGGACTCCGACGACGACACCCAGACTGAGGCCTAACCATGAACGAGATCATCATCGAGCCCGTCCTCACCGAGAAGTCGACGCGCCTCATCGAAGAGGGGCAGCACTACACCTTCAAGGTCGCGAAGACGGCCAACAAGATCGAGATCCGCAAGGCCTTCGAGACGCGCTACCCCGACGTCGAAGTCGGCGAGGTGCGGACGATGGTCGTCCGCGGCAAGCGGAAGCGCCAGTTCACCAAGCGCGGCCTCGTCCGCGGGCGGCAGGCGGCGTGGAAGAAAGCCGTCATCACGCTGCGCTCGGGCGAGATCGACCTGTACGAGTCCGTCTAACGTTCTCGGTTCTCCGCCCCGCCCGGGGCGATCCTGACTGTTCTGAACCACTAGGGCGCAAAGCCCCGGCTCGGCCGGCGGCACGTAGGCCCTCCCACACATGGCTATCCGTAAGCTCAACCCGACCACACCGGGTCAGCGGCACCGCTCGGTCTCGGCCTTCGACACGATCACGACGTCGGAGCCGGAAAAGAGCCTGCTGGACGTGCGCAAGCGTTCCGGCGGCCGCAACAACAACGGCCGCAAGACCTCCCGCCACCGCGGCGGCGGCCACAAGCGCCGGTACCGGATCATCGACTTTAAGCGGGGCAAGCACGGCATCCCGGCTCGCGTCGCGTCGATCGAGTACGACCCGAACCGGAGCGCCCGCATCGCCCTCCTGGTCTACGCCGACGGCGAGAAGCGCTACATCATCGCGCCCGACAAGGTGACGGTCGGCCAGACGCTCGTGAGCGGGCCGGACGCCTCGCCTGAGATCGGCAACTGCCTCCCGCTGGCCAACATCCCGCTGGGCACGCAGGTCCACGCGATCGAGATGAAGCCGGGGAAGGGCGCGCAGCTCGCCCGGAGCGCCGGGACGTCGGCGCAGCTGACGGCGCGCGAGGGGCGGTTCGCCAACCTCAAGCTCCCGTCCGGCGAAGTCCGCCGGGTCCCGGTCGACTGTCTGGCCACGATCGGCCAGACGTCGAACCCGGACCACATGAACATCGACATCGGGAAGGCCGGCCGTTCGCGCTGGCTCGGCATCCGCCCGCAAACGCGCGGCGTGGCCATGAACCCGGTCGACCACCCGATGGGCGGCGGCGAGGGCAAGTCCTCCGGCGGCCACCCGAAGAGCCCGACCGGCGTCTACGCCAAGGGCTTCAAGACGCGCAAGAAGAAGAAAGCGTCGAACAAGTTCATCGTCCGCCGCCGCAAGGCTAAGAAGTAACTCCTATGGCACGCTCGCTGAAGAAAGGCCCCTTCGTCCACTACAAGCTCCGTGCGAAGGTGGACGAGATGAACGAGGGCGGCAAAAAGCGCGTCGTCAAGACGTGGAGCCGCGGCTCGATGATCACGCCCGACATGCTCGGGCACACGTTCGCCGTCCACAACGGGAAGCAGTTCGTCCCGGTCTACGTGACCGAGAACATGATCGGCCACCGGCTGGGCGAGTTCGCCCCGACGCGGACGTTCCGCGGCCACGCCGGCGCCAAAAAGGACCGCCGCCGCTAACGCCGTCGGGCGGGCGGGGCGGTCAACGCTCCGCCCCGCCCCGCCCACCCTAGAGACACACCAGACATGGAAGCACGCGCCAAGCGGAGGTACCTCCGCATCAGCCCGCGAAAGATGCGGATCGTGGCCGACGTCGTCCGCGGCAAGAACGCCCAGACGGCCATCGACACGCTCGAGTTCATGCCGCAGAAGGCGGCCAAGATGGTCCGCCGCGCGATCCAGGACGCCTACGGCAACCTCGTGGACCAGAACCAGGACGAGCGGATCGACGACGACCGCCTGATCGTGAAGACGATCATGGTCGACCAGGCCCCGGTCCTCAAGCGGTTCCAGCCCGTCTCGCGCGGGCGCGCCCACCCCATCCTCAAGCGCTCCAGCCACCTCACCGTCGTCGTCGGCACGCCCGAAGCGGAGACGGCCGAGGCGGTCGAGGCGTAACCACACCCAGACACCCCGACTCATGGGTCAGAAAACAAACCCCATCGGCTTCCGTCTCGGCGTGATCCGAGGCTGGGACTCCAACTGGTACACCGACGGCTCGTACTCCGAGATGCTCGTCGAGGACCAGGAGATCCGCCGCTACCTCGACGCCCGCCTCAAGCGCGCCGGCCTCAGCCGGACCGTCATCGAGCGGACGCCCAAGCGCGTCATCCTCACGCTCCACACGTCGCGCCCGGGCGTGATCATCGGGCGGGGCGGCTCCGAGGTCGAGAAGCTGCGCGAGGAGCTGAAGAAGCTGACCTCGAAGGACATCCAGATCAACATCAACGAGATCAAGCGGCCCGAGTTGGACGCTTCGCTCGTGGCGCAGAACATCGCGCAGCAGCTGGAGGGCCGCGTGTCCTACCGCCGCGCGATGAAGCAGGCGCTCGGGGCCGCCATGCGGATGGGCGCCCAGGGCATCCGTATCCGCCTCGGCGGGCGGCTGGGCGGCTCGGAGATGAGCCGGACCGAGCAGTACCTCGAAGGCCGCGTGCCTCTCCACACGCTCCGCGCCGACATCGACTACGCCGAGGCGACGGCCTTTACGACCGCCGGCACCTGCGGGGTCAAGGTCTGGATCTTCCACGGCGAGGTGCTCGGCAAGCCCGACCTCAGCCCGAACGCGACGGCGCAGCGCCAGCAGAACGCGGCCCCCAGCGTCCCCGAGCGCCGCCGTCGCGGCGGCCGGGACGACCGCGGCGGGCGGGGCGGCGGCGGCGGCCGCGGCCGCCGGTAACTCCCACACCCCTCTTCTAGAGCACAGACAGGACAGCTATGTTGATGCCCAAGCGGACCAAGTTCCGCAAGATGCAGAAGGGCCGCGTGACCGGGCTCGCCCAGCGCGGAGCCCGCGTGACCTTCGGCGACTACGGGATCAAGGTCCTCGAAGCGGGGTGGCTCACGAGCCGCCAGATCGAGGCCGCCCGTATCGCCATGACGCGCAAGATGAAGCGCGTCGGGAAGGTGTGGATCCGCGTGTTCCCCGACAAGCCGATCACCAAGAAGCCGGCCGAGACCCGCATGGGCAAGGGCAAGGGCTCGCCCGAGTACTGGGTGGCCGTCGTCAAGCCAGGCCGGATCGTGTTCGAGATCGGCGGGGTGGACGAGGACCTGGCGCGCGAAGCGCTCCGGCTCGCCATCCAGAAGCTGCCGGTTAAGGCGAAGATCGTTGTTCGGCCTGAGTCGGCGCCCGTCCCGCCCCCTGCCGACGTGACCGGCGACGCCTCCGGCCTCACGGCCGACGTCCAAAACGACGACCTCACGAACCTCTACGGCTTGGGCGACACGCTCGCCGAGGCGTTCGAGGCGCAGGGCATCACGACCTACGCCGGGCTCGCCGGTCTCAGCCTGGACCGTCTCCGGGAGATCGTCGAGGCCGACGGGACCGACCAGCAGTCGGTCAACGAGGAGACGTGGACTCAGCAGGCCCAGTACCTCGCCGACGGCGACTTCGACGCGTTCAACGACTACGTGGACGCGCTCCGTGAGGAGGACGGCAACGTCGTCGACACCGACGAGCCGGAGGCCCCGACGGGAGACGCCGTCGAGCGCCCCGTGGGCGAAGACGCCGACGAGTCGGCCGAGCAGAACGCCGGCCCGAACCCGCAGAACCAGGGCGACAACACGTCGGACGACGGCAACACGCCGCCCGCCAGCGCCTAGACCACCCCGCCCCGGCGCCCACGTGGCCGCCGGGGCGCTTTGTACCTACGAGACATGAAAGCCAACGACATCCGCGAGATGAGCGCTGCCGAGATCGAGCAGCGCATCGACGAGGAGACCCGCGACATCACAGACCTCAAGTTCCGCCGGACGGTGACGGGGCTCGAGAACCCGATCGTGCTCCGCGACAAGCGGCGCGCCATCGCCCGTATGAAGACGGTCCTCCGCGAGAAGCAGACGCCTGACACGCCGCGTGCGACGGCGACCGACGCGTGAAGCTTCAGTGGGGGCGGGGCGGGGCGGCGGTCCTGACGGCGCCTTCACCCGCCCCGCCCGTATCCTCAATCGCTCAGCCCGGCCCGCTCGCTTGAGCGCCGGCCGGTCGGCGCCGCCCCGCCCAGCGGGCGCCCGCGCCCTTCCGTAGTTGGTGAGGTACCGGCTCACCAAGCGACTAGCACCGCCCCCCAGGGGCCTCAAGGCTATGGCCAACGAAACACAGACCGCCGACACGGCGGCCGCCGAGCGCAGCGCGCGGAAGTACCGCGTCGGCCTCGTCGTCTCCGACAAGATGGACAAGACGATCACCGTCGCCATCGAGCGCCAGGTGAAGCACCCCATCTACGGCAAGTTTATCAAGCAGACGACGAAGCTGAAGGCGCACGACGAGACGAACGACGCCGGCGAAGGCGACGTAGTCCGCATCCAGGAGACCCGCCCGCTCTCGAAGACGAAGCGGTGGCGGCTCGTGGAGGTCGTCGAACGCGCCCGATAACCCCGTGCACCTGGCCGCTCCGGCGGCTCGCCCTCGGCTCCCATGATCCAGCAAGAATCCAGACTCAACGTCGCCGACAACAGCGGGGCCAAGCAGGTCCTCTGCATCCGCGTCCTCGGCGGCTCGGGCCGCCGCTATGCCCGCGTCGGCGACACGATCGTCGTGTCGGTCAAGAACGCGATCCCCGGCGGCAACGTGAAAAAGGGCGACGTGTCCCGCGCCGTCATCGTCCGCACCAAGAAAGAGTACCGGCGCTCTGACGGCTCGTACATCCGGTTCGACGAGAACGCAGCCGTCCTCCTCAACGACGCCGACGAGCCGCGCGGAACGCGCATCTTCGGCCCCGTCGCCCGCGAGCTCCGCGACCGCCAGTTTATGCGGATCGTCTCCCTCGCCCCCGAAGTCCTCTAGACCGATGCCGCGTACCACGAACAAGCAGAAAAAGCTCCACGTCAAGAAGGGCGACCAGGTCGTCCTGACGAAGCGAATCACGGCCCACGGCGGCGGTCAGAACGACCGGCCCAAGGGGTACCAGGCCCGCGTGCTGGAGGTGTACCCGAGCCGTGACAGGGTCCTCGTGGAGGGCGTCAACCTTCGGCTCAAGCACACGAAGCCGAACCAGGCGTACCCGAACGGCGGCCGCATTGAGGCGGAGCGGCCGATCCACATCTCGAACGTGATGCCGGTCGACGGGAACGGCGCGCCGACGCGAATCGGGCGGAAGCGCGTCGAGAGCGTAGAGACCGGGCGGGGCCGTTGGGTCCGCTACGCCAAGACCACCGGCGAGGAGCTGGACAGCTAGAGCGGACTCCCAGGGCGGGGCGGCCACCCCGCCCCCGACAACCACACACCATGGAGAACTACACCCCCCGTTTCAAGGAGCGCTACCGCTCCGAGATCGCCCCCGCCCTCACGGAGCAGTTCGGGTACTCGAACCCGATGGAGGTCCCGCGCCTGCTCAAGGTGACGATCAACAAGGGCATCGGCGAGGCGTCCCAGAACAAGAAAATCCTCGACGACGCCGTTGAGGAGCTTCGCAAGATTACCGGCCAGCAGCCGGCGGTCCGCAACGCGCGGCAGTCGATCTCGAACTTCAAGCTCCGTGAGGGGATGCCCGTGGGCGTCGCCGTCACGCTCCGGGGTGACCGGATGTGGGAGTTCGTGGACCGCCTCATAACGCTCGCGCTCCCCGCCGTGCGCGACTTCCGTGGCATCCCCGACCGCTCGTTCGACGGGCGTGGCAACTACACGCTGGGCGTCCGGGAGCAGATCATCTTCCCGGAGATCGACATCGACTCGGTCTCCCGCGTCTCCGGCATGGACGTCACGTTCGTGACGACGGCCGAGACGGACGAGGAGGCCTACGCGCTGCTCAAGGCGCTCGGCATGCCGTTCGTCCGCCGCGAGACGCAGGAGGTGGCCTAGCCGCCCCGCCCCACTCTTAGAACTCTACCGAACCCAACATGGCCAAGAAGAGCGTCATCGCCCGCGAGAAGAAGCGCCGCGAGACCGTCGCGAAGTACGCCGAAAAGCGGGCCGCCCTCAAGGCCGCCGGCGACTACGAGGGGCTCCAGCGGCTCCCGCGCAACGCGAGCCCAGTCCGCCTCCACAACCGCTGCGCCCTCACGGGGCGCCCCCGCGGCTACCTCCGCAAGTTCGGCGTCTGCCGCAACGTGTTCCGCGAGCTCGCGATGGAGGGGAAGATCCCCGGCATCCGCAAGTCGAGCTGGTAGGGATGAGGTTCAGGGTCTAGCGTTCCGGGTTGTTTCCCGAACCGAACCCTGGACTCCGAACCCATCGACCCCGAACCTTACACCCTCTAGCGGTCAGGCGGAGCTCTGCTCCGAACCGGCCGAAGACGCAATGAGCGCACTCTCAGACCCTGTCGCGGACTACCTCACCCGGATCCGCAACGCCCAAAAGGCACGCCACCCTTACGTCGACGTCCCGGCCTCCAAGCTGAAGCGGGCGGTCACGCAGATCCTCCTCGACAAGGGCTACGTCCAAGACTACGTCAACGTCGAGGACAACAAGCAGGGGCTGATTCGGATCTACCTCAAGTACCTCCGTGGAGGCAAGCCCGTGATCCAGACGATCACGCGGATGTCCAAGCCTGGGCTCCGCCGCTACGTCGGCGCCGGCGAGTTGCCGCGCGTGATGAACGGGCTCGGCATCGCCATCATCTCGACGTCCCGCGGCGTGATGACGGACAAGGAGGCCCGGCGCGCCGGGATCGGGGGCGAAGTCATCGCCACCGTCAGCTAGCCACCCCGCCCCCGAGGCCGAGGGCGGCCTCCAGCACCTGCAGCACTCATGTCTCGAATCGGCAAGCAGCCCATCCCGCTCCCCGACGGCGTCACGGTCGACGTCTCGGGCAAGAACCACGCGACCGTCAAGGGGCCGAAAGGCCAGCTTGGCCTCGCCGTTGACCCCGACCTCTCGGTCGCCGAAGAGGACGGTGACCTCGTCGTCTCGCGCCCGACCGACCAGAAGCGGCACCGCGCGCTCCACGGCCTGACCCGGTCGCTCCTCGCCAACATGGTCGAGGGCGTCACCGACGGCTACACCAAAGAGCTCGAGGTGATCGGCGTGGGCTACCGCGCCGAAGCGACCAAGGTGTCGGGCCTCGACGTGCTCGAGCTCGCCCTCGGATTCTCGCACCCCATCTACTTCGTGCCGCCGGAGGGCATCACCATCGAAGCGCAGTCGGCACGTGGGCAGAACCCCCGCGTCAAGATCAGCGGCATCGACAAGCAGCTCGTCGGTCAGGTGGCGGCCAAGATCCGCGCGCTCCGGCCCCCGGAGCCCTACAAGGGCAAGGGCGTCCGCTACGTCGACGAGTTCGTCCGCCGGAAGGCCGGCAAGACGGCCGCCCGCTAGAACCGCCCCGCCCCTTCATTTTTCGCGTGGCACGACGGCTCAGACCGTCGGCCCCAAGCGCACCCTACGATGGCACGTACTGCCCGCAAAGTCACTCAGCGCCAACGCATCCGGCGCCGCATCCGCTCCAAGGTGTCTGGTACACCGCAGCGCCCGCGCCTGAGCGTGTTCCGTTCGAACAAGCACATCTACGCCCAGCTTATCGACGACCTCGCCGGCACCACGCTTGCCGCCGCGTCGACCCGCGAGGGCGGGGTGGAGGGCGGCGGCGTGGAGGCGTCGAAGGCGGTCGGGCAGCGGATCGCCGAGCGCGCAAAGGAGGCCGGTGTTGACCGCGCCGTCTTCGACCGTGGCGGCTACCGCTACCACGGCAACGTCCAGGCCCTCGCCGAGGGCGCCCGCGCCGCCGGGCTCACCCTCTAAGCACACACTCCCATGGCACAGCAGCAAAACCGGGGCCGAGGCCGTCGCAACGACGGGCGTGACAACGCCGCCAACCGCTCCAACCTTATCGAGAAGCTCGTCTCCGTCAACCGCGTGGCGAAGGTGGTCAAAGGTGGCCGGCGGTTCTCGTTCAACGCCGTCGTCGTCGTCGGCGACGGGAACGGCCAAGTCGGACAGGGCCTCGGCAAAGCCAACGAGGTCGCCGACGCGATCTCCAAGGGGACCGAGGACGCCAAGAAGAACCTGATCGGCGTGCCGGTGACGGGCACGGGCTCCATCCCCCACGCCGTCCGCGGCCGCCACGACGCCGGCTCCGTCCTCCTCAAGCCTGCATCCGACGGGACGGGCGTGATCGCCGGCGGCGGTGTCCGCGCGGTCCTCGAGTGCGCCGGCATCCGCAACGTGCTCTCGAAGAGCCAGGGGTCGTCGAACCCGCACAACCAGGTGAGCGCGACGATGGACGCCCTGAACCAGCTTCAGGACCCGGCCGAGGTCGCCGCCCGCCGCGGGGTCACCATCAAGCAGGTGTTTGAAGGGTAAGAGGGAGGGGGCAAGAGGCAAGGGAGAACGCTCCCTTTCAGGCCGCCCCGCCCCTTCCCGCTTCCCCCACCCCTCTTCCCCCTAGTCATGGCAACGATCAAGATTACCCAGACGCGGAGCGTCATCCGCCGGCCCGGCGTCCAGAAGCGGACGATCCAGGCGCTCGGCCTCGGCCGCATCGGCCGGACGGTCGAGCACGAGGCGACCCCCCAGATCCAGGGGATGGTGGCGAAGGTCCGCCACCTCGTCTCCGTCGACGAAAACTAAGCCGCCGCCCCGCCCGCGTATGCGAGGGCGGGGTGGGCCTTTCACGCAAAAGGCGACCGCCCTCTCTTGGGGCGCCGCCTATCTTTTTTGTCGCGCCGCCATCGGCGCAGGCGCCGTCAGGCGCATCGCGAGTCTGCCTCTGGCCTACAACGGACGGGGCGGGCGTCTCTAGCCACTCATACGATGGACCTCAGCAACCTGAAGCCCGCAACGGGCTCCACCAAGAAGCGCAAGCGTGTCGGCCGCGGAGAGGGCTCCGGCCACGGCGGCACCTCGACGCGCGGCCACAAAGGCCAGAAGAGCCGGTCGGGCGGCGGCGTCCCCACGTGGTTCGAGGGCGGGCAGATGCCGCTCCAGCGCCGCGTGCCGAAGTTCGGGTTCAAGAACCGCAACCGCGTCGCGTACGACCCGATCAACATCGGCCGTCTCGCCGTCCTCGTCGAGGAGGGCCGCCTGGAGGAGGGGGCGATGGTGTCGCCCGACACGCTCCGCGCGCTCGGGATCGGCGGCAAGAACGGCCGCTATAAGATCCTCGGCGACGGCGACTTCTCGTCGCGGCTCGACGTTCACGCCCACGCCTTTTCGGCCTCGGCGCGCCAGAAGATCGAGGCCGCCGGTGGCACCGCCACTGTCGTTGACTAACCCAGCATCAGGCCGGCTCCTTGCCGGCGCTGAACGCTGACAGCTCTACCCCATGGCCTCGGTCGTCGAATCTGCCCGCAACATCTGGAAGATCCAGGAGCTCCGGCAGCGCATTCTCTTTACGCTCGGCGTCCTGGTCGTCTACCGGCTGGGGTCGTACGTGACCCTGCCGGGTATCGACGCGGTTGCGCTCCAGCAGCTCACGGACGCTAACCCGAATCAGGGCGGCCTGTTCGGGCTGTTCAACCTGTTCGTGGGTGGGGCGTT
Source organism: Rubrivirga litoralis (assembly GCF_031846415.1). Classification (NCBI taxonomy): domain Bacteria; kingdom Pseudomonadati; phylum Rhodothermota; class Rhodothermia; order Rhodothermales; family Rubricoccaceae; genus Rubrivirga; species Rubrivirga litoralis. The sequence continues at coordinate 11,502 of NZ_JAVRHT010000021.1, forward strand.
TTTCCGGGCGGGCGTGTTCGCGTTGGGCATCATGCCCTACATCACGGCGTCGATCATCGTCCAGCTCTTGGGGGCGGTGGTGCCGTACTTCCAGAAGCTCCAACGCGAGGGGGAGGACGGCCGGCGCAAGATCACGCAGCTCACGCGGTACGGGACGGTTGCCATCACGGCGCTCCAATCGATCGGCTACGCGATCAACCTCCAAGCCACGAGCGGGACAGCGATCGTGATTCCGGCGTGGGCCTTTACGCTCGTCTGCGTCATCTGTCTGACGGCGGGGACCGTCTTCGTGATGTGGCTCGGTGAGCGGATCACGGAGAAAGGGATTGGGAACGGCATCTCGCTCATCATCATGATCGGGATCATCGCCTTCCTGCCGGCGGCGCTTGCGAACCAGTTCACGGAGGTGGCCAACATCTTCGTCTTCCTCATCGAGCTCGGCGCCCTCTTCCTCGTCACCATGGGCGTCGTGTTCGTGACGCAGGGGACACGGAGGATCCCGGTCCAGTACGCCAAGCGCGTCGTCGGGCGGAAGCAGTACGGCGGGACCACGCAGTACCTCCCGCTCCGGGTTAACGCGGCGGGCGTGATGCCGATCATCTTCGCGCAGTCGATCATGTTCATCCCGAGCACGATCGCGGCCTTCTTCCCTGACAGCGCGTTCTGGGTGGGCGTGGGCAATGCGACCGGCGACATCTTCGGCGTCTGGTACTCGGTCCTGTTCTTCGTCATCTGCGTCTTCTTTACCTACTTCTACACGGCCATCGCCGTGAACCCGCAGGAGATGGCGGACACGATGAAGCGGCAGGGCGGCTTTATCCCGGGCGTCCGGCCCGGCCGGCAGACGAGCGAGTTTATCGACACGATCCTGACGCGGATCACGCTCCCCGGCGCGCTCTTTATCGGGTTCGTGGCCATCCTGCCGGCGATCGCGGCGCAGGCCGGCGTGCTCCCTGGGTTCGCCCAGTTCTTCGGCGGCACGAGCCTGCTCATCCTCGTCGGCGTGACGCTCGACACGCTCCAGCAGATCGAGAGCCACCTGCTGATGCGGCACTACGACGGGTTCATGAAGACGGGCCGCGTGCGCGGCCGGCGCCGCTAGATGGCGACGGGCCGAATCGTTCTAAAGACCGACCGAGACGTCGCGGGCATCCGCAAGGCGGCGGCGGTCGTCGAGCGCGCGCTCGCTGCGGCCGCCGGGCTCGTTCGGCCGGGAACGCCGACGCAGGAGCTCGACGACGCGGCCGAAGCCGTCATCCGAGACGCGGGCGGTCGGCCAGCGTTCAAGGGCTACCGGATGGGCGGCGACACGCCGCCGTTCCCCGGGTCGCTCTGCATCTCGGTCAACGACGTCGTGGTCCACGGCTTCCCAAGCTCGTACGCCCTCCAGGAGGGGGACATCGTCTCCGTCGATTGCGGCGTCGAGTTGGACGGCTACTTCGGTGACTTTGCCTACACGTTCCCCGTGGGCACCGTGTCGGCGGAGACGCAGGAGCTGCTTGCCACCACCCGAGAGTCTCTTTACCTCGGCATCGGGCAGGCGGGGGCGGGGCGGCGCACGGGCGACATCGGGCACGCCGTGCAGGATTACTGCGAGGGGCGGGGCTACGGTGTCGTGCGCGACCTCGTGGGGCACGGTGTGGGGCGGCGCCTCCACGAGCCTCCGAACGTCCCGAACGTCGGCCGCAAGGGTGTGGGCAAAAAGCTCAAGCCCGGCATGACGCTCTGCATTGAGCCCATGATCAACGGCGGCACCTCCGACGTCACCGTCGACGACGACGGGTGGACGGTCCGCACGGCCGACGGGCGCCCGAGCGCGCACTTCGAGCACATGGTGCTCGTTCAGAAGGGGCACGCCGAGGTTCTTTCCTCTTACGACCTGATCGAGCGCGCCCTGGCCGAGGCCGGCGCGCCCGCCACCCCGCCCGCCCATGAGGCGGCCTCCCCGCAGTAACACACTCCACTTTATGGCGAAGCAGCCCGCGATCCGACAAGACGGCAAAGTGACCGAAGCCCTCCCTAACGCCCAGTTCCGGGTCGAGCTCGAGAACGGGCACGAGATCCTGGGACTGCTCTCCGGCAAGATGCGGAAGTTCTACATCCGCATCCTCCCCGGGGACCGCGTGACGGTCGAGCTGTCGCCGTACGACCTCACGAAGGGCCGGATCGTCTACCGCTACAAGTAGCGCGGGCGGAGCGGGGCGCGTTCACGCCACCTCGCCCGCACGAACAGCTGTACGGGCGGGGCGGCCGGTTCGGCGGGCTTTTCACGGCGCCGTCGGCATTCCTCCCCGACCGTGTCGCGTTCTTGTCTGACCGCCCCGAGTCCGCTCCCCCTCCCGAAGCATCATGAAGGTCCGCGCCAGCGTCAAGAAGCGGTCGGCCGACGACAAGATCGTCCGCCGGAAAGGCCGCATCTACATCATCAACAAGAAGAACCCCAAGCACAAGCAGCGCCAAGGGTAATTCTGAACGCCGAACGACGAACGCGGAAGGGGTCGACCCTCAGGCGTCATCGTTCAGCGTTCACCATTCAGCATTCAGACCTATGCCTCGAATCGCAGGAGTCGACGTCCCCGGCCGCAAGCGCGGCGCGGTCGCACTCACGTCCATCTTCGGCATCGGCGACAGCCGCGCCCAGGAGATCCTAGAGCGAGCCGGCGTGGACGCCGACACGTACCCCGATCAGTGGTCGGAGGACGAGACGCGCCGTGTCCGGTCCCTTATCGAAGACAACTACGTCGTCGAGGGCTCGCTCCGCACGGAGACGCAGCTCAACATCAAGCGGCTGATGGACATCGGCTGCTACCGTGGGCTCCGCCACCGCAAGGGGCTCCCCGTCCGCGGCCAGCGGACGAAGACGAACGCCCGCACCCGGAAGGGCCGCAAGAAGACGGTCGCCGGGAAGAAGAAGGCCCCGCGCAAGTAGTCGCGGGGGCGGGGCGGTTTCGGCCACCCCGCCCTCTGGCCGTTCGCCGGCGCACGCAGGCATCCTCCCGCCCTGGAGTCAATGGGGCGGGGTGGGACCACCCCTGACGCGCCACCCCGCCCCGCCGGGCGGTTTTGATTTCCACCTCCGAGGCTCCGGCCTCCTCAGCACGCTCTCATGGCGAAGCAGCAGCGCGGCGCCCGCCGCAACCAGAAGAAGGTCCAGGTCGAGTCGAACGGTCATGCCTACGTCAAGGCGTCGTTCAACAACGTCCTCATCACCATCACCGACGCGTACGGCAACACGATCTCGTGGTCGTCGTCGGGCAAGATGGGCTTCCGCGGCTCGCGGAAGAACACGCCGTACGCCGCTGGCGTCGCCGCGGCCGAGGCCGCGAAGGAGGCGCACGACCTTGGGCTCCGCCGCGTAGACGTGTACGTCAAGGGGCCGGGCTCCGGCCGCGAGGGCGCCATCCGCTCGCTCGCCAACGCGGGCCTCGAGGTCCTCTCGATCCGCGACACCACCCCGATTCCTCACAACGGCTGCCGGCCGCCCAAGCGTCGCCGCGTGTGAGGGATAGAGGGACGGGACATGGAGGGATGGGCACGCTCATTCCTCATCCCCTGTCTCTCTTTCATCCCTCCCCGAGCGACGCGAGGGCTCTAAGCCCGGCTGCGCCCGCCCCGCCCCGGCATGACCGGACGCGGGGGCGGACCGCACGTAGTCACCACCCCGCCCCGCACCCTCTGAACGCGCGAGGCACAGACTCACGAGAACGATATGGCCCGTTACCGCGGACCCAAGCAGAAAGTCGCCCGCCGCTTTGGCGAGCCCATCTTCGGCCCCTCCAAGGCTCTCGAGCGCAAGCCCTACGGCCCCGGCCAGCACGGGAACGCCCGGCGGCGCCGCGAGAGCGAGTACGCCACGCAGCTCAAGGAGAAGCAGAAGGTGAAGTACACCTACGGCCTCCTGGAGCGCCAGTTCAGGAACCTCTTTGAGAAGGCGGCCCGCAAGAAGGGCGTGACCGGAGAGAACCTGCTCCAGTTTCTGGAGGCGCGGCTCGACAACGTCGTCTACCGCCTGGGCTTCGCGCGGACGCGCCGCCAGGCCCGGCAGCTCGTGACGCACGGGCACGTCATGGTCAACGATCGCGTCTCGGGCATCCCGTCGCACACGCTGCGCCCCGGCGACATCGTCGAGGTCCGGCCCAAGTCGAAGAACCTCGACGCGATCCAGGACGCGCTCTCGACGAACCGCCGGCAGTACCCGTACCTCGAGGTCGACCGCGACGGGCTCAAGGGCAAGTTCCTCGACTACCCGGTCCGCGAGGACGTCCCGGAGAACATCCGGGAGCAGCTCATCGTCGAGCTCTACAGCAAGTAATCGCCCGGTGCGCCGCCCCGCCCCTCGTCACGAGCGGGGCGGACCCGAGGGCGGGGCGGCGTGCCCGTCACCCATCGACCCCCTACCTAAATGATCATGGCACAGATGCAGCTCCAGATGCCCGACGGCGTCACGGTCGAGGAGATGACCGACACCTACGGGCGGTTCGTCGTCCAGCCGCTCGAGCGCGGCTACGGCGTCACGATCGGGAACGCGTTCCGGCGCGTGCTCCTGTCGTCGCTGAGCGGGACTGCCATCACGGCCGTCCGTATCGACGGCGTCCAGCACGAGTTCTCGACCATCTCGGGCGTGACCGAGGACGTCTCCGACATCATCCTCAACCTGAAGGGCGTCCGGTTCCGGGCCGAGGACGAGGAGGAGGGTTCGGTCTCGATCCACCTCGAAGGCGCCGGCGCCTGGACGGCCAAGGACGTCGCCGACAACACGGCCGACTTCGAGGTCCTCAACCCGGACCACCACATCGCCACGCTGGCCGAGGACGCCGACGTCCGCATCGACCTCCGCGTCGAGCAGGGGCGGGGCTACGTGCCGGCTGACGAGAACAAGCGGCCCGACGACCCCATCGGTGTCATCGCAGTCGACTCCATCTTTACGCCCATCCTCAACGTCCGCTACAACGTCACGCCGACGCGCGTGGGCGACCGGATCGACTACGAGCGCCTGACGCTCGAGGTGGAGACCGATGGGAGCGTGACGGCCGAGGACGCGCTCACGCGCGCGGCGGCCATCCTCCGCGACCACATCGGGCTCTTCGTCGAGGTCGACACGACGGCCGGCGACGACGCCGAGGAGACCGAGGTGGACGCCGAGGTCCAGCGTATTCGGGCCATCCTGAACCAGTCGGTCGACGACCTCGACCTCTCGGTCCGCGCCCAGAACTGCCTCCGCGCCGCGTCGATCAAGTCGATCGGCGACCTCGTGCGCCGGGAGGAGAGCGAGATGCTGAAGTTCCGCAACTTCGGCCGCAAGAGCCTCCAGGAGCTCGCCGTCGTCCTCGAAGAGCGGGGCCTCCGCTTCGGGATGGACGTCGAGCGCTACGGCGAATTGAACTAGACGGTACGGGGGTACTGGGTACGGGGTACGCCCTCGTACGAGTACCCTGTACCTCGTACCCAGTACCCGCTATGAACCACGGAAAGAAGATCCTTAAGATCGGCCGGAACGCCTCCCACCGGAAGGCGACCCTCGAGTCGATGTCGGCCGCGCTCCTCGAGCACAAGCGGATCACGACCACGTTCGGCAAAGCCAAAGCGCTCCGCCGCTTTGTCGAGCCCGTCATCACGCGCTCCAAGGACGACTCGACGCACGGGCGCCGGCAGGCCTTCCGCCGGCTCGGCAACAAGGAGGCTGTCAAGACCCTCTACAACGAGGTGGCGCCGGCTGTCGGCGACCGACCCGGCGGCTACACGCGCATCGTGAAGCTGGGCCAGCGCGACGGCGACGCGGCTGAGATGGCGATCGTCGAGCTCGTCGACTTCAACGATGTCCGGCCTGAGGGCGGGGCGGGCTCGAAGCGGAAGACGCGCCGGTCTGGCCGCTCGCGCCGCTCCAGGGGCAACAACGCAGCCCCGACGGTCCCGGCCGCCGAGGCCAAGGCCCGCGAGGCGGAGGCCCAGGCCGCCCCGCCCGCCGACGCCCCCGCGGGCGCGCCGGAGAGCCAGGAGGCCGAGGCCGTCGCGTCCAACGCGGCCAACCCGGTCGAGACCGGCAACCCGCAGGTCCCCCAGAGCGGCGACCACCCCGACCACGGGGACGCTGAGCAGGGGGCGGCGCCGGGCACCGGCGAGCCGCCGCCGGAGGCGGGCGCCGAGAACCAGGGGCGTAGCGGCGACCACCGCTAGACCGCCCCGCCCGAACGGTCCCCGCGGGACCCTGCCTTTGCGGCGGGGTCCCGCGTTCAGTTTCCACCCCGCCCTCAGGGAGCGGCTCGCGACAGGACTACTCCCTCTCCAGACTCACCGTATGGGCTTCCGATCTGGATAGAGCACGGCGAGGGCACCGGGGGCGGGGCGGTTGGTTCTCGGGAGTTGGTCCCCGCCCTTGCTCCGTGCTCCTGTCGTCGGGGGGCGCTCGGGGAAACGTCCGTGGTACACGCTGGCGGCCAGCCCTCGCCGCCCCGCCCTCACGGCGCGTCGAGACGTCGGCGGGCTCGGTGGCTTGTGGGGCCGCGAAAGGTGGGCGGGGTGGCGGCGCTCGGGCGGGGTGGGAGCCCAGCCGCCCCGCCCGCCACAACTCCGGCGCTCGGGCGTTCAGGCTCGCGACCCCGCCCGTACAGGACCACCCCGCCCCGCCCGGCGCCCATGTTCCAGGCCTCCCAAGAGCTCCACGCCCACCTCGACGGGCTCGTCGTCGCACCCGAGTACGAGCGCGGGCTCCGCGTGCTCATTGAGCACTGCCGCCGGAACCTGCCGTCGGTGGACGAGGCCATGATCCGGCGAGCGTTCCGGGTCGCGTACTGGGCGCACCGCGACGACCGCCGGGCGTCCGGCGAGCTCTACATCTCGCACCCGCTCGAGGTCGCGCTCATCGCCGCCAAGGACATCCGCATCGACGACGTGACCGTCGCGGCGGCCCTCCTCCACGACACGGTCGAGGACACGGACCTCTCGCTGGACCTGCTGCGGAGCGAGTTCGGCGACGAGGTCGCGCAAATCACCGACGGCGTGACCAAGATCGGGAGCGTGTTCGAGGACCGCGGGCTGGGCCGGGCCGAGAACGTCCGCAAGCTCATGCTGTCGATGGCGTCGGACGTCCGGGTGATCCTGGTCAAGTTCGCCGACCGGCTCCACAACATGCGGACGCTGGGGGCGGTCCGGCCGGAGAAGCAGCGGCGGATCGCGGCCGAGACGCAGAACCTGTTCGCCCCGCTCGCGCACCGCTTCGGACTCCACGAGGTCAAGACGGAGCTCGAGGACCTGTCGCTGAAGTACCTCCAGCCCGAGGCGTTCCAGGAGATCGCGCGCGGGCTCAACGCCAAGCGCCGCCAGCGCGAGCGGTACGTCGAGCAGTTCGTGGAGCCCATCCGTGCCGAGCTGGAGGAGGGCGGGTTCGACTTCGAGATCTACGGGCGCCCCAAGAGCATCACGTCCATCTACAACAAGATGCAGCGGCAGGGCGTGTCGCTGGACGAGGTGTACGACCTGTTCGCGATCCGCGTCATCCTCGAGTCGACGGGGAAAAAGGGCCGCGAAGACTGCTGGCGCGTCTACTCGGCGCTGACGGCGCTCTACCCGCCGGTCACCGACCGCTTCCGCGACTTCCTCTCTGTCCCCAAGTCGAACGGCTACCAGAGCCTCCACACGACGGTCATCGGGCCGGGCGGGCGGCCGGTCGAGATCCAGATCCGCACGCGCGAGATGCACGAGATCGCCGAGCGCGGCGTGGCGGCCCACTGGAAGTACAAGGAGGCCGACCCCGGTGGCGACGGCGCCGCCCCGCCCACCGTGCCCGCCGGCGTGGGCGGGGCGGCCGGGGCCGGCGACGCCCGCCTCGACGAGATGTACGCGTGGGTCCGCGACCTGCTCGAAACGCCGGCCTCGGGCGACGCCGGCGAGTTCGTGCGCGAGTTCCAGCTCAACCTGTACGACGAGGAGATCTACGTCTTCACGCCCGGCGGCGACCTCGTGACGTTGCCGCGGGGCGCCACGCCGGTCGACTTCGCGTTCCAGATCCACACCGAGGTCGGGTTCCACTGCATCGGGGCCAAGGCCGACGGCAAGATGGTCCCGCTCTCGTACGTGCTCCAGTCCGGCGAGCAGGTCGAGATCCTGACCTCGAAGCGGCAGACGCCCAATCCGGATTGGGCGGGGTTCGTCGTCACGCACAAGGCGCAGTCGCGCATCCGCCACTGGATCAACGAGCGCCGGCGGAAGGCCGTCGCCCACGGCCGCGAGCTGCTCGACAAGAAGCTGGCCCGCGCCAAGCTGGCGCCCGACGAGCAGACGATCAACCGGGTCTCGGCGGCGCTCCGGTTCCCGAACGCTCAGCAGCTGTTCTTCGAGGTCGGCGCGGGCCTCTACGACCCCGACGACTTTGTCGCTGCGCTCCAGAAGGGGAGCGCGCCCGAGCCCGAGGTCCCGGCCGACGAGGGCGGCGCGTCGCCGGCCCTCCTCGAAGTCGACGCCGTCGACTTCCGCGAGGACGCCCGCGAGCGGGGCGGCGGCCGGACCGCGCTCGTCATCGAGGGCGAGCGGCACACGGACCTCGTCGTCGAGTACGCGGCCTGCTGCGGCCCCATCCCCGGCGACGACGTGTTCGGGTTCCTCTCGCGGACCGGCGCCGTCAACGTCCACCGCCGGTCGTGCAAGAACGCGGCCCACCTCTACGCCGACCACGGCGAGCGCGTGATCCCGGTCGAGTGGAGCCGCCAGAAGGACGTCCAGTTCTCGTCCACGCTCCGGGTCGTCGGCGAGGACCGGGTCGGCATCGTCAGCGACATGACGGCGGTGATCTCGAAGAGCCTCAAGACCAACATCCGCTCGATCACGGTGACGAGCGAAGACGGTATGTTCGAAGGCACGATCGTGCTCTACGTGAGCGACGTCGGACAGCTCAAGCGGATCGTGAAACGGCTGGGCCGACTCGACGGGATTTACGGCGTTTACCGCGACGATTAGGGGGCGGCGGTATGGGCGGGGCGGGGAGTTCCTGAGCCTATGTGCGGTCCGCTCCCTGAGCTTGCGCCGGAAGCCCTTGCGATTCAGAACAATCGGGTGAGACCGGCAGGCGCCGGAACACAATAGGTACCTTTGGAGCGTTCAGAAGGCTCAGCAGCTCGGGGCGCGTGCGGGCGCCTCCGGCTGAGTCCCCCGATTCGAGGGCGGCCCGCGGCGCATGTGCACGCGCCGACTCCGCCCCGCCCGACACCACCACACATGAGCTCCCCCGACCGAACCCCCACCCTGACCAAGAAAGACCTGGCGCGCCGCGTGTCCGAGGCCACCGGCGAGCCGCTCTACAAGTGCGAGCCGTGGGTCCAGGCGACCATCGAGTCGCTCCGCGACATGATGCTCTCGGCCGACCCGGAGGTCCGCGTCGAGCTCCGCGAGTTCGGCGTGTTCGAGGTCAAGAAGACGAAGGCCAAGCCGAAGGCCCGCAACCCGAAGACGAACGAGACGGTGTTTATTCCGGCCCGCCGGAAGACCCACTTTAAGCCGGGCAAGTACCTCCGGCAGGAGCTCCAGACGCCGCTCGAAGAGCTGGGCTACGAGATCCCCGAAGGCAGCGCCGACCACCCGAGCCGCCGCGCGAAGGCGGCCTAGCCGCCCCGCCCGCTGGCGCGTCCGCCCCGCCCCGCACGACCGCGGGGCGGGGCGGCGCCGTTTGGGGGGAGCCCATCCGTGCGCCGTTCGTGGGTCCGCCCCGCCCGGTGGGCGACCGCCGGTCGCCCCTACGGCCCCGCCCAGACGCTACGGCCCCGCCCAGACGCTGCGGCCCGACGGCGTCGCATGCCATGCCGCACCGTCGGCCGCCCCGCCCACGCCGAGGGCGGGGTGGGGCATCTTCCGCCTTCCGCCTTCCGCCTTCCGCCTTCCGCCTTCCGCCTTGCGATGACCGCCCCGCCCCGCCCCCGCCTTGTCGGCATCGACTACGGCACGCGGCGCGTGGGCGTGGCCGTGGCCGACCCGCTCCGGCTGTTCGCGCGGCCGCTGGGGACGTACCGGCCGGGCGAGGCGCTGGGCGTGCTCGCCGCGCTCCACGCGAGCGAGGGCATCGAGGTCGCCGTCGTCGGGTGGCCGCTGCTCGTGGACGGCGCGGAGGGCAAGGCCGTCGACCGCGTGCGGCCGTTTATCGGGCGGCTGAAAAAGGCGGTCCCGGGCATCCGCGTCGAGGTCCAGGACGAGCACGGGTCGTCGAAGCGGGCGCTCGCGGACCTCGTCGAGGCCGGCGTGCCACGCGGCCGCCGGCGCGGCGCGCTCGACGCGGCGGCCGCGTGCGTGATCCTGGACGACTGGCTCGCCGAGGGCGGGGAGGCCGTGTGAAAGGGCGGGGCGGGGCGGCTCCCGGCCGCTCCTCGCGCGTTGTGTCCGCCACGCCCTCCGACTCCTGCTTTGATCCTCCCGATCTACGCCTACGGCCAGCCCGTCCTCCGCGACCGCGCGGCGCCCATCGAGGCCGACAGCCCCGAGCTCCAGACGCTCCTCGACGACATGATCGAGACCATGCGCGGGGCGAACGGGGCGGGCCTCGCGGCGCCTCAGGTCGGGCGCGCGCTCCGCGTGTTCGTCGCCGACCTCTCGTCGTACGCCGACGACCTCGCGCGCGACAACGGCGGCGAGGTGCCCGACTACGCCCGCGGCCCGCTCGTGCTCATCAACCCCGAGATCGTGGTCGACGAGGCGTGCGACGACGTGGACGCCGAGGAGGGGTGCCTGTCCATCCCCGACCTCCGCGAGACCGTGTGGCGGCCGGACCGGCTCCGCGTGCGGTTCCTCGACCGCCACTTCGAGCCGCAGGAGCTCGACGCCGAGGGGCCGCTCGCGCGCGTGGTCCAGCACGAGCTCGACCACCTCGACGGGGTCCTCTACCTCGACCACCTCTCGCCGCTCCGCCGGCGGCTCCTCCAGCGCCGCCTGAAGGCCATCGCCCGCGGCGACGTCGAGACCGATTACCCGCTCGCGTTCGCCGAATAACGCCGCTCCGCCCGCGCGAGGGCGGGGCGGTCAGGAAAGACCGGGGCGCCCCCGAGGCCGGACCTCCGCCCCGCCGCTCGGGGTAGGACCGCTCCACACACCTACGATCTGATGGCCGATCTCTCCACCAAGAAGGACCCCCTCCACCTCCGCGACGAGCGCCCCGACTACGTCGAGGACAAGGTGGGCGAGGACAACGAGGACGGCGTGGACTACTCCGAGGAGGTCCCGCCCCAGGTCAACGCCGGCCCGCAGGACCCCGGCTCGCTCGGCGTCGACAAGCCGACGGTCGAGCTGGACGAAGAGAAGGTGCGGCAGGCCGAGCGCGAGGGGAAGGGGTACCAGTAGAGTCCGGTGGCCCGTCTGCCGCCCACCGCCCCGCCCGCGCTCGTGGGCGGGGCGGTGGCGTTTCGGGGCGGGGCGGCGTCAGGCGCGGCGGGCGCGGAGGTGGGCGGCGGCGCGTTGGCCCCGAGCCGCGATCACGCGGTATGCCCTGACTGCGAGGCCGGGCGCGGCGTTCATCAGCTTGGCCGACGCCGCGTTGGGTAGGCACGCCTCGACGGGCCGGTCGCGGAGCACGTCCTGGAGGAGCGTCGAGACCTGCCCGGTCGTGAGCGGGGTGCCCGTCAGAAACGTCACGGCCGCCTCGTCGCGGTCGATCTGGTCGTCGAGCATCTGCGTGTCGACCACGCCCGGGCACACGGTGCTGACGGCCACGCCCCGTTCCCTCAGCTCGCACGCGATCGAGACGGAGAACCCGCGGACGGCGTGCTTTGTGGCGCCGTAGATCGCGTTGCCCGGCGTGTACGCGATGCCGGCCAGCGACGCCATGTTGACGATGTGGCCCCACCCCTGGGACACCATCTGCTCGGCGGCCACCTTCGACCCGTAGAGCACGCCCTTCACGTTGACGTCGACCTGGAGGTCGATCTGGCGGTCGTCGATCTCCCAGATCCATCCCGGCGTGAGGACGCCGGCGATGTTGCAGACGGCGTCGATCCGACCGTGCTCCTCGACCACCCCGCCCACGACGTCGCGCCACGCGGCGAGACTAGACACGTCGAGCCGCCGGAGTTGGGCGGGCGTGTCGCCGAAGGCGGCCTCCAGCCCGTCCAGGTCGAGGTCGCACAGGACGAGGCGGCGGTCGCCTTCGGCGAGCAGGTCGCGGGCGAACTGGCGGGCGATCCCGTTCGCGGCGCCCGTAATGAGCGTGACGGCGGGGCCGTGGGGGCGGGGCGGCATGGGCAGCGGGGGCGGGTGATCGTCCAGAATAGGGCGGGGTGGAGGACCGGGAATGCCCGCCCCGCCCGGGAGCTTCACGCGGCCGCGCGGGCGGGGCGGGAGCCGTTTCCGCCCGCGCGCGTGTCCGTACGATGTGCCGCCCCGCCCCCGTCGAGGGCGCCTCCACCCCGCCCTCCCCATTATGCCCGCTTGGGCCGCCGCCCTGCTCTCCGTCTTCGGCCTGTCACTCGTGTCGCTGGCCGGCGCGCTCACGCTGTCGCTGAAAAAAGGGCGCCTGGAGCGGGTCATCTTCCTGCTCGTCTCGTTCGCCGTCGGCGCCATGCTGGGCGGGGCGCTCCTCCACCTCATCCCCGAGTCGTACGAGGCGTTCGGCGGCGGACCCGAGACCGGCCTGCTCGTGCTGGCGGGCGTGCTGTCCTTTTTCGTCCTCGAGAAGTTCCTGCACTGGCGCCACCAACACGGGGCGCCCGAGGCCATCGCCGGGGCCACGGGCCACGCGCACCACCCCGCCCACGGGGCGCCGGGCGGGGCGGCCGGCAGTGCGGAGGGCGGGGCGGCCCCGTTCGCGCTCGTCGCGCTGGCGGGGAGCGTGGCGCACAACCTGATCGACGGGGCGGTCGTGGCCGCGGCCTACCTCGTCTCGATCCCCACAGGCGTGGTCACGACGCTGGCCGTGATGCTCCACGAGATCCCGCAGGAGATCGGCAACTTCGGCGTGCTCGTCTACGGCGGCTACGCGCCGCGGAAGGCGCTCCTGTACAACTTCGCCGCCGGCCTCGTCGGGCTCGTCGGCGCGGGCCTCGTGCTCCTGCTCGGCTCGCGCGTCGACGGCCTGGCCGACGGGCTCCTGCCGGTCACGGCCGGCGCGTTCCTCTACATCGCCGGCAGCGACCTCATCCCCGAGCTCAACCGCCGCCACAGCTACCCGGCGTCGAAGGCGGTCGGCCAGCTCGTGATGATGGTGCTCGGCATCGCGCTGATGGCGCTGCCGCTGGTGTGGGAATGAGCGGAGGGGGCAGGTAGAGCGAGAGAGCGGGAAGAGAGAGCGGGAAGAGAGAGCGCGGGAAGAGCAGGTCGGGTGCCCGCCCGCCCCGCTCGCGTGCGAGGGCGGGGCGGGAGCCGTGCGTGGAGGAGCAGAAAGCCTTGACCCGCCTCGCCCCCGTCAACAGGTTGCTCTACCTGCTCTACCTGCTCTACCTGCTCTACCTGCTCTACCTGCTCTACCTGCTCGCCTCCGCGATCCTCGCCGCCGTCTCGGCAAATGGGCGGAACGTCACACCGAGCTCCCGCACCGCCTTGCCGTTCGCGTAGCGGTGCGTCTCTGCCGCCGTCCGCGCGGTCGCCTGCGTCAGCGGCGGCTCGCTCCGCGTGACCGCCCCGCCCAGGCTGCCGAGCGCGCCGGCGAGGCGGAGCAGGGCGGGGGGGACCGTCGCCCGGGGCGGGGCGGCGCCGAGGGCCGCGGCGAGCGTGCCCAGGATCGCCGTCCAGCTCAGGTTCTCCGACGCCAGCACGTAGCGCTCGCCGGTCCCGCCCCGCTCGGCCGCCGCGCGGAGGCCCGCGACGACGTCGGCCACGTCCACGACGGCCGTGCCGCCGGGCGGGGCGAGCGGGAGGCGGCCGGCGGCGACGCGCGCGACGAGCCGGCCGGTGCCCTCGTCCGGCCGCGCGCCCGGGCCGAACACGAGGGCGGGGTTGATGGTCGTGGCGTCGAGCCCCTCGGCCACGGCGCGCAGCACCTCCAGCTCGGCGTCCCGCTTGCTGGCCGCGTAGGCCGTGTTCTGGCGCGAGGGCGTCCACACGGCGGTCTCGTCGATGGCCCCGCCCGCGTGCTCCGGCCGCCCCAGCGCCGCGATGCTCGACGTGTGGACGAGCCGGCCCACGCCGGCGTCGAGCGCGGCGTCGACGACGTGCGCCGTGCCGCGGACGTTGACCGCGCGGAGCGCCCGCCGCGCGGCCGGGCCGAAGGCGACGACGGCCGCCACGTGGTACACGAGGTCCACGCCGTCCATCGCGTCGCGGACCGAGGCCGGGTCGGTCACGTCGCCCAGCGCGTGCTGCACCTCGCGGGCCGCCCCGCCCAGCAGGTCGAGCCGCGACGTGGGCCGCCGGAGCACGCGGACCGCCGCCCCGCCCGCGACGAGCGCGCGCACGAGCGCCGACCCCACGAACCCGGTCGCGCCGGTGACCAGGATCACGATGGGACGGCGAGCGTGACCTCGCCGGCGTGGAGGGCGACCTCGCCGGCGCCGGTCGCGAGCCGGAGCGCGCCCGTCGGCGCGAGGCCGACGACGCGGCCTTCGACCGGCGGCCGGTCCGTCCCCGGAAACCCCACGGCGACGGTTTCGCCGCGCTGTTCGAGACGCCCCTCGATGTCCGCGACGAGCCGGGCGGGGCGGCCCTCGGCGTCGGCCAGGCGCGCTTCGAGGCGGCGGAGGAACGGGTCGAGCGGGGCGAGGCGCTCGACGGGCCGCCCGGTCACGAGGCGGACCGACGTGGCGCGGTCGGCGAGCGCGTCGGGGAACGCCGCCTGCTCGACGTTGAGCCCGGCGCCCAGCACGACGGTCGGCCGCCGCCCCGCCCATGTCGCCTCGGCGAGCACACCGGCCAGCTTCCGCCCGCCCACGCGGACGTCGTTCGGCCACTTGAGCTGGGCGCCCACGCCGAACGCGTCGAGCGCCTCGGCGAGCGCGAGCCCAGCCGCGAGCGCGACGAGCCCGAGCCGCTCGGCGTCGAGGGCGGGGCGGAGCACGAGCGACAGCATGAGGCTCTGGCCCGGCGCGTCGGCCCAAGTCCGCCCCCAGCGGCCCCGCCCCGCCCGCTGGTGCGCGGCCGTGACGAGCGCGCCGTGCGGGGCGCCGGCCTCGGCCCACGCCGCCGCCTCGGTCATCGTCGAGCCGACGGCGTCGAGGTGGCGGGCGGGGTGGCCGAGTGGGCGGACGGGCATGGCGGAAGGTAGGAGGGATGCGGGACGGAGGGATAGAGGGATAGGGCGCACGCGGGGCGGGGTGGCGTCAGATTCGCCCCGCCCGTGGGGCGTAGGGGCGACCGGCGGTCGCCCGCGCCGGCAACCGCCGGTGGGCGGGGCGGCCCCCGACCACCCCGCCCGACGGCGGGCACCCGTAGGGACACGGCGTGCCGTGTCCGGGGCGGGCGGGGAGACCTGGGATGGCGCCGACACCGTCCCGAGGCGACGGCAGTCCCCCTCCTGGCCAGGAGGGGATAGGGGTGGTGGTCGGGCGAGCACGGCGGCCTGGACGAGCACCGCCCCGCCCGGCGGCCTGCGCTGGTCGGGACGCGACGTACCGCGTCCGGGGCAGGCGGACCCAAAGGGCGGGGCGGTCTGAGGAGCTTGCCCCGCTGGACGGCGCCCCCTCCATCCCGCATTCCTCACCGCCCCGCCCGCACCGTCCACGCGGTCCGCAGGCGGACGGGCTCGGCGAGCGGGACGTCCGTCCGCGTGTCGGTCTCGACCTCGCGCGGGAGCCACGCGCCGCCCCGCCCCGGCGCGAGCGCGACGCGCACCCGGCTCGCCTCGGTGTAGACCACCGAGTCCGCCCGGCGCTCGACCTCGACGACGACCGGCCGGGCCGTCTGCGGGTCGACGGCCGCACGCACGCGGCGGACCGCCTGCTCGGCCGTCGTGTCGATGAGCACGGCCTCGACCAGCCGGAGCGCCCGCCCCGCCACGACCGTGTCGCCCACGACCGCGCGCCGGTACTGCTCGCGCGAGGCCGGGTCGACGAACGCGGGCTCGGAGGGGAGCGCCGAGCCGATCGGGTCGCGGAGGCGGGGCGGGTCGTCTGACGGCTCGGCCAGCGTGCCCGTGCCCCGCCGCTCCTCGACGCGGACCGCGCCCCCGGCAGACCGAACCGTAAGGGCCGCCTCGCCCACGGCCGCCCCGCCCGCGTCCCGCTGCGTCACGTCGAGGTCGGCCACGTAGCCGGCGGAGTCGAGCCGGGCGAAGGCGCCGGCGAGGGCGTCCTGGGTCACGTTCGCGAGCAAACGGTCGGCCTCCGACGGCGCCGCCGCTGGGGGCGCGTCGGCCGCGCAGCCGCCCACGGCGCTGAGGAGGACGAAGGCGGCGAAGCGGGCGAACAAAGCAGGCGGACTCGAATGGGCGGGGTGGGGGCGCTCGTCAGAACCCGCCCCGCCCCGCCGGGTTGCAGCGGCCCCCGACCGCCCCGCCCCTCCCGCACGCATGTCCCTCGACCGAGAGCGCTCCGTCGCCGAAGCCGCCGCCCACGCCGCCGCAGACTTTATCCGCGAACACGCCGGCGGGCTCGACGCCTCCGACGTCCGCTCGAAGGGGACGCACGACTTGGTCACGTTCGTCGACGAGGGCGCGCAGCGGATCGTGCTCGACGCGCTCCGCGAGGCGTTCCCGGACGACACGTTGCTGGGCGAGGAGGGCGCGTCGGAGGTCCAGGCGCGCCTAGCTGAGCCCCGCGTGTGGATCGTCGACCCGCTCGACGGGACCACCAACTTTACGCGCGGCGTCCCGCCGTACGCCGTCTCGATCGGGCTCCGCGAGGGCGGGGCGGCGGCCGTCGGCGTGGTCGTCGACGTGATGTCCGGCGAAACGTTTTCGGCCGTGCGCGGCGGCGGCTGCACCGTCGACGGCCGCCCCACCCGCGTGGCCGAGGCGGAGCGGCTGGACGAGTCGCTGATCTCGACGGGCTTCCCGTTTCGCGACTACCGCTACGTGGCGGCCTACCTCGAAACGTTCGAGGCCGCGATCCGCGGGACGCGCGGGGTCCGCCGCCACGGGTCGGCGGCGGTCGACCTGGCGTGGGTGGCGGCGGGGCGGTTCGACGGCTTTTTCGAGGCCGGGCTCGCGCCGTGGGACGTGGCCGCCGGCGTCGCGCTCGTCGAGGCCGCCGGCGGGCGCGTGGCCGGTCTGTGGCCCGGCGCCGACCCCGTCGCCACGGGCGGCCTCGTGGCCGCGGCGCCCGGCGTGTTCGACGCGCTCGCCGAGGTCGCCGCCCCGCTCGGGCGGGCGTACCGCGGGGTGGTGGAGGGCGACGCGCTTTAGCCGCCCCGCCCGAGCGGCGATACTCGGTGGCCCCACGCCCCGCCTCATGCCCCGCCCCCGCGTCCTCGTCGCCGACGACGTCCCCGAAAACCGGACGCTCTTCTCGATCTACCTGCGCAAGGAGTACGACGTGGTCGCGGTCGCGACGGCCGAGGAGGCGCTCGCCGAGATCGAGGGCGGGGCGGTCGACGTGGCGCTCCTCGACCTCAACTACCAGGGCGGCATGACGGGCATCGAACTGGTCGCGCGCCTCCGCGCGGGCGGGGCGACGGCCGCCGTGCCGGCCCTCGCGCTGACGGCCCACGCCTCGCCGTCCGACCGCGCGCGGTGCCTCGCGGCCGGGTTCGACGCCTATCTCTCGAAGCCGGTCCTGCGCGTCCCGATGCTCGAAGCCGTCCGCGACCTGCTGGGCGGGGCGGCGTAGGGGGCAGGGGAGAGGAGGAGGAGGACACGTGCCGCGCCTCCCGCCTCTTCTCAGAGACTGTTTGGTAGGAGTCTCCCTCCCCCACCGGGGGAGGGCCGGGGTGGGGGACAGACATGGGAGGCCAGGGCGAGGGCGGGGCCGCCGGCCGAGGTCCCCCTCCCAGCCTCCCCCCGCTGGGGGGAGGAGACGGAACGTTGGATACCAGATAGTCTCTCCGCCGCCCCGCCCCTCGTGCCGGGCGGGGCGGGGCGGCGGTAGCTTGGCGGCCCCTGACTGACCTCCCCCTCATGGCTGACACGCCCGCCGGGCACGGACTCCTCGCCGGCAAAGTCGGCGTCATCTCCGGCGCCCTCGACCCCAACTCCATCGCCTGGGCGCTCGCCGAGGCCGCCCACCGCGAGGGCGCCCGGTTCGTCCTCACGAACGCGCCCGTCGCCAGCCGCTTCGGCCAGCTCGACGAGCTCGCCGAGAAGACGGGCGGGAGCCCCATCGTCTACGCCGACGCGACGAACGACGACGACCTCGACGCCCTCTTCGCCGAGGCCAAAGAGCACCTGGGCGGCCCGCTCGACTTCGTGGTCCACTCGATCGGGATGGGCCTCAACGTGCGCAAGGGGAAGCCGTACGAGGGGCTGAAGTACGAGTGGTACCTCAAGACCCTCGACATCTCGGCCGTCTCGCTGCACCGGATGGTCCGGGCCGCGCTCGACGGCGACGCCATGAAAGACGGCGGCTCGGTGCTCGCCATGAGCTTTATCGGCGCCCAGCGGATCTTCTCGGAGTACAGCGAGATGGGCGACGCGAAGGCGCTCCTCGAGTCCATCGTGCGCTCGCTGGGCTACCGGCTGGGCCGGCGCGGCATCCGCATCAACGCCGTCTCGCAGAGCCCGACGCGGACGACGGCCGGCGGCGGGATCGGCGGGTTCGACACGCTGTTCGACTTCGCCGAAAAGGTGGCCCCGCTCGGCAACGCCGACGCCGCCAGCTGCGCCGACTACTGCGTGACGCTCCTCAGCGACTACGCCCGCATGGTGACGATGCAGACGCTGTACCACGACGGCGGTTTTTCTGCCATGGGCATCTCCGACGCGCTCGTCGAGCAGATGGGCGGGACCGTCGGAGAGGACTCGTGACGCGGGCGGGGTGGGTCCTCGTCCTCGTGGCGCTCTGGGCGGCGCCCGCCGCCGCTTGCGACTGCATGGCGATGGGGCCGGCCTTCCAGGCCGAGGCGTTCGATGAGCCCGACCGGATGCTCGCGCTCCTCACCAGCCACGACGAGGTGTTCGCCGGCCGCGTCGTCGAGCGCGTGCCGTTCGAGGCCCAGACGATCGCCGGGTTCGGCGCCAACGAGTACGTCTTCGAGGTCGGCCGCCGGTGGCGGGGCGGGGTGGAGGACCGGGTCGTCATATCGAACGACGGGTGGAATTGCTCCTACGCGCCTGCCTTCGACAGGGGCGACTGGTTTCTCGTGTTCGCGCGGTGGACCGAGGGTGGGGGGCTCACGACGGAGATGTGCTGGACCGCCCCGCCCATCCAACTCGGCCACGTCGCGGACGGTTGGGCAACCGGCTACTCCATCGGCGGGGGAGTGGCGCAACTGGGCGGCCTCGGCGGTGACCTGTTCGGGTGGCTGGACGCAGCGGCAGCCCGCTTCGGGGGCGTCGGTGGGGGCGAGCGGCTCGATCCGTCCGGTCCTCCTACGACGCTCACGGTCACGGTCGTGGATGGAGTGAGCGGGGCGCCCGTCCCGACCGACAGCACGCTCCAGGTCGGCGTGACGGAGTGGTGGGGTGGGGTGCAGATGGAGGGCGCCGCCCCGCCCACGTTTCAACGGCTATCTGGGGAGGGTCCTGTCCGGTTTCAGGCCACCCTCGCGCCGGGGCTCTACCAGGTCGGTGCCTCGTACGGCGACCGGCATGGCGTCGTCGGCGTAATCGCCACGGGCGGGGCGCGGATCGTCCGCGTGGCGCTCTTCGAGCTTGACCCGGGGTCCCTATGATCGGCCTCCCCGACGGCGGCCTCCGCGCGGCGTCCGTCGTGGTGCTGGCGCTCGTGTTCGTGGGCGCCGGCGCGCTCCACTTCGTGCGGCCGCAGGCGTTCGAGGCGATCGTCCCGCCGACCCTCCCCGCCCCGCGCCTGCTCGTGCTCGTGAGCGGGGCGGCGGAGATTTTGGGCGGGCTGGGGCTCCTGGTCCCGGCCGTCCGCCCGTGGGCGGGGTGGGGGCTGGTGGCGCTGCTCGTGGCCGTCTTCCCGGCCAACGTCTTCATGGCCACGCACGCCGAGCGGTTCGCGGGCCTCGCGCCGGCGTGGGCGCTGTGGGCGCGGCTCCCGCTCCAGGCCGTCCTCATCGTGTGGGTGGTCTGGGCGAGCCGCCCGTGACCGCCCCGCCCCCGGCAGGCGGGCGGGGCGGGGGAGGGGCTCCACCCCGCCCACGCATGAGGGCGAGTCGGCTCTGGCGCCTGGGCGGGGCGGCGGCGCTCGCGCTCCTCCTGGTCGGGTGCCTCGCGGACCCCGACGCCAGCGTCGTCGCCCCGCCCCCGCAGGACGGCGTCGACGTGCTGGAGACGATCGCAGACCTCCGGCTGGAGCCTGAGGCGCTGGCGCTCGGCGGCCGCGTGTCGCTCGTGGTCGCCGTGCCGGACACGCTGGGCACGCTCGTGCTCGGGCTCGACGACGCGCTCACCGTCCGCGCCGTGCGCGTGGACGGGCGGCCCGTGGAGATCCTCCGCGACGGCGACGCGCTGGGCGTCCCGGTCGGCGGCGCGGGCGGGGTGGTCGTGGTCGACGTGGACTACGACGGCACGCCGGCGGCCGGGCTCTACGCGGGCGAGGCGCCGGGGCAGCGCGTGGTCTACACCGACGCCTGGCCCGACCGCGCGGCCGGCTGGCTCCCGGGCGTCCACCACCCGTCGGACCCGACGATGCTCGACCTCACGCTCGACGTGCCGGCGGCGTTCGACGTGGCCGCGAGCGGCGTCGCCGCGTCGGACTCCGTCGGGGGCGGGCGGCGCGTGGCCCGGTTCGTGCTCGACCGCCCCGCCCCGGTTTACACGGCCGCCTTCGCCGTCGGCGACTTCGACGTGGTCGAGGGCGGGGCGGCCGCGGGCGGGGCGGTGCCGCTCCGCCACGTGCTCCTGGCCGGCGAGCGCGGCCGGGCGGGGCGGCTCGGGCGGACCGGCGCGGCGCTCGACACGCTCGCCGCCCTCCTCGGGCCGTACCCGTACGCGGCCTACGCGACGGTCCAGGTGCCCATGCGCTACGCCGGCATGGAGAACGCCGCCGCCCCGTTCCTCCGCGCCGACCTCTACGGCGCCGACGCGCCGGGCCGCAACGCGGTCGAGGAGGTCAACGTCCACGAACTCGTGCATCAGTGGTGGGGGAACGACGTGGTGCCGGCCGACTGGCGCGACCTGTGGCTGAGCGAGGGGCCGGCTACGTATCTCACGGCCGAGGTCTACCGCCGTCTCGACGGCGAGGACGCCGGGCGCCGCCACCTTGTCCGCATGGTGCGCGAGATCGGCCTTGAGGACGCCGCCCGCCGCCTCGTTCCGGCGTCGCTCGACGACCCGGCCGACGTGCTCTCAGCGACGGTGTACAACAAGGGCGGGGCGGTCCTCCACCTGCTCCGCCTGACGTTGGGCGACGCCGCGTTCTGGCATGGGCTCCGCCGCGTCCGCGAGGCGTACGCCGACCGCCCGCTCTCGACGGCTGCGTTCCAGCGCGCACTGGAGCGAGAGACGGGTCGCGACCTGAGCGGCGTCTTCCGCGTGTGGGTTTATGGCGAGGGCCTCCCCGCCCTCGAAACACGGTGGGACGGCGCGACGCAAACGCTCTCGTGGACGGTGACGGGCGACGGCGGCACGCTCGACGGCGTCCCGTTCGAGCTCTTTGTCCGCCAGGGTGGCGGGGCGGGGCGGTTCGTTGCGGCCACGGCGGGCTCCATTCGCCTACTGGGCGCCGACGCGCCGACGGTGGAGCCGGTGGGGATCCTGCTCCGCGTGGAGTAGGCGCGGGGCGCCGCCGCCCCGCCCGTTGGACCGTGAGGGCGGGGCGGCCGGCCCTTGCCGCCTGTCGTGGCCGCCCCGCCCGTCGCGGTCGTCAGCCCACGGGCGACCGCCGGTCGCCCCTACGGCCATGCTTCGTTGCCCAAACGCCGTTGCGCGCAACGGCGCTACGGCTCCCGCCCCCGTCGACCGACGGCGCCCTGGGCGGGGCGGAGAACTCTGAGACAACCTCCCCGCCCCGCCCACTTTTCCGCGGGCGGGGCGGCCATCTTCCGCCTTCCGCCTTCCGCCTTCCGCCTTCCGCCTTCCGCCTTCCGCCTTCCCGTGATCCGCCTCTTCCTCTCCGACATCGACGGCTGCCTCAGCGAGCCGTACACGGCGTACGACCTCGACGGCTTCGCGCAGCTGCGCCGGTGGGCGGGGCGGGCCGAGACCGACCCGCGCTACCCGCGCCTCGGGATCTGCTCGGGGCGCGCGTACGCCTACGTCGAGGCCGTGGCCCAGGCGCTCGGGCTCCGCGCGCCGGCGCTGTTCGAGAGCGGGGGCGGGCGGTTCGACCTGGAAGGTGCCCGGATCACCTGGAACCCCGCCCTCACGCCCGAGGTCGAGCGCGACCTCGACGCCGTGCGGGCGTTTTTGCTGGAGGCCGTCGTTCCGCGCTCCGAGACCGTCTTGTTCGACTACGGCAAGCGGAGCCAGGCCGGCATCGTGGGGCCGGTGCCGGGCGAGTGCGAGCGGCACCTGCCGGACGTCGAGGCGTTCGTCGCGGCCCACGCGCCCGACCTCGTCGCCTACCACACGCCGTACTCCGTCGACGTGGTGCCGGCGGCGCTGACGAAGGTGCTGGCGCTCCAGTGGCTGGCGGACGCGGACGGGCTGGACCTCGCCGAGATCGCCTTCATCGGCGACACGAACGGCGACGCCCCGGCGATCGCCGCGTGCGGGTTGGGGTTCGCGCCGGCCAACGGCGCTCGCCCTGCCCGCGAGGCGGCCGACGTCGTGACCGAGGGGGCGGTGCTCGACGGCGTGCTGGAGGCGTACCGCGTCTGCCTCCGCCGCAACGGCTTGGACGTCGCCGCCTAGGGGCGGCAGAGGGTAGCCCCGGAGTCCGAGAGGCGCCGCCGAGCACGCGGGGCGAGGGCGTTTTCTGACGCGCCGACGCACGAACCGGCGGTGGGGTGCGCGTTCGCTCGTTCGGTGCCCGCCCCGCCCTCGCTCTCCCCGTGCCGGCTCGTGAGTGACGTGAGCGTTGCCTCCGGGCGGGGCGGCCTATATGTTGCCACTCCCCCGGACTCACCTCATGGCCCGCCCCGCCCTCGTCCTCCTGCTCGTCCTCGCCGCTGGCCCCGCCCTCGGACAGGCGAGTGCGGGCGGCTTCGACGCGCGCACCGAGCCCACGCCGCCGCCCATCGAGCGGGCCTACGACGTCGACGCCGCGCCGGCGTACTACGTGACGGCCCCGGAGGTCGCGCTCCGCGCGGCGCCCGACGACCGGGCGGCCGTGGTCCTGACGCTCCGCGTCCGCGACGGCGTCCGCGTGCTCGGCGACGAGGCGGGCGGGGCGGGGTGGCGGCTCGTCCAGTACGGGCCGGACCGCGGGTACGTCCGCGCCGAGGCGATCTCGAACGTCTGGGTCCGCGTCGACAAGTCGGACCGGACGGTGTACGTGTACCGCGGCGACCGGCTCGTGCGCGAGCTGCCGGCCGACGTCTCGCGCAGCGACGAGGACAAGGTCCGCCGGTCGGCGCGCGGCGAGGCCGACCACTACCGGGTGCCGGAGGGCGTGTTCTTCGTGTGCCGGAAAAACGACGCCTCCCAGTACTACCGGGCGTTCGTGGTCAGCTACCCCAACCCGGTCCACGCGCTGCGCGGGCTGGAGCGCGGGCTCATCACGCAGGCCCAGTACGAGGCCATCGTGGACGCCGACCGCGAGGGCCGCGAGCCGCCGATGGGCACGCGGCTCGGCGGGCTCATCGAGATCCACGGCAACGGCTCCGGCCGCCGCCGTGCGTGGACGCGCGGGTGCGTCGCGCTCCGCAACGTGCACATGGACGAGCTGTGGGCCTACGTCGAGGTCGGGACGCCGATCGTGATCGAGCCGTAGAGCGACGAGCTACGGGTAGAGCGCTCGCCGCCCCGCCCGTGGCGGCGAGGGCGGGGCGGCTCCGCCGGGGGCGGGGTGGAGGCGCGGGGCGGGCTCGTCACCCTTCGCTCTTTGCTCCGCGCCCGCCCCGCCCGCGCGCAACACCTCCCAGCGGGCAGTCGTACCCGGTGGGAACCCAACCCCGCACACCATGACCGCCCTCCGCACGGCCGTCTGCCTGGCCGCTCTCGTCCTCGTGGGCGGGGCGGCCGCCGCCCAGCCGGCGCTGGTCCCGCTCGACGACGCCGGCGCCGGACCCGTCTACCGCGTCACGATCGACGGGATGATCGACAACGCGCTCGCCCAGTACGTCCAGCGCGCGCTCGACGACGCGGCCGCGGCGGACGCGGCGGCCGTCGTGTTTCGGATCGACACGTTCGGTGGGCTCCTGGAGGCGGCCGACCAGATCCGCAAGGCCGTCCTCTCGTCGCCGGTCCCGACCGTCGCCGTCGTCGACCGGAACGCGGCCTCGGCCGGGGCCATCATCGCCTACGCCAACGATCGGATCGTGTTCGTCCCCGGCGCCTCGATGGGCGCGGCGACGGCCGTGAACGGGGCGGGCGAGTACGCCCCCGAGAAGGTCCAGAGCTACACGCGCGGCATGATCCGCGCGACGGCCGAGGCGACCGGCCGCGACCCGCAGATCGCCGAGGCGATGGTCGACGAGACGATCGTGGTGCCGGGCGTGGTCGACGACAGCACGCTCCTCACGCTGTCCGCCGACGAGGCCGTCCTCTTAGGCGTCGCCGACGCCGAGCTGCCGTCGGTCGACGCGGCCGTCGAGGCGCTCGGGCTGGCCGACCGCGAGCAGGTCACACATGGGGCGTCGACGGCCGAGCGCGTGCTCCGCTTTCTGGGCTCGCCGGTGCTCGCCTCGATCCTCATGATGATGATGATGGGCGGGCTGTACTTCGAGATCCAGACGCCCGGCGTCGGGTTCGCGGGCGCCGTGGCGGTCGTCGGCGCGGCCCTCTTTTTCGCCCCGCACTATTTGCTCGGGCTCGTCCAGGCGTG
Organism: Rubrivirga litoralis; assembly: GCF_031846415.1. Classification (NCBI taxonomy): domain Bacteria; kingdom Pseudomonadati; phylum Rhodothermota; class Rhodothermia; order Rhodothermales; family Rubricoccaceae; genus Rubrivirga; species Rubrivirga litoralis. The sequence goes on from NZ_JAVRHT010000021.1 coordinate 36,326, forward strand.
GGAGATCGCGCTGTTCGTGGTCGGCGTCGGGCTTTTGCTCGTTGAGGTGTTCGTGACGCCCGGGTTCGGCGTGTTCGGGATCGCCGGGATCGTGGCCATGCTGGGGGCGCTCTTTATCGCGCTCATCCCGAACATCGGGTTCGCGTTCCCGACCGACGTCGAGATCGCCCGCGCGTCGACGACGTTGGCGGCCGCCCTCGTGCTCGTCGTGCTGTTCGCCATCTCGCTCGGCCGGCTTCTGCCCAAGTCGGAGCGCCTCAACCGGCTCGTTCTCGCGCCCACGCTGTCGAGCCTCGAGGGGTACACGTCGGCCGACACGGTGGCCGCGCTCGTCGGGCAGCGGGGGACGGCGCTCACCGGCCTCCGCCCGTCGGGGACGGCCACCGTCGGCGGCGTCCGCGTGGACGTCGTCTCCGAGGGGACGTTCGTGGCGCCGGGCGCCCCCGTCGAAGTCGTCAGCGCGGCCGGGTCGCGCGTCGTCGTCCGCGAGGTGGCCTGATGCGGGGACGAGGTGCCGGGCTCGTGGTACGGGCGGGGTGGCGCGACAGGACGCGTGCCCCGTACCGGGTACCCCGTGCCCTTTCCCCCCGCCCCGCCCCAACGTGGAGCTCCTGATCCCCGCCCTCTTGATCCTGGTCGGCCTCGCGCTCGTGGCCGTCGAGGTCACGGTCGTGCCCGGCCTCAACGCGGTCGGCGTGCTGGGGGTGGTAGGCGCGGCCGTCGGCGTGGTCTACGCGTTCGTCGAGCTCGGGTGGGCGGGCGGGTTGGCCACGCTCGCGGCCACGCTCCTGGCCGCGGGCGGGGTGGCGTACCTCCTGTGGGACTCGGGCGCGTGGGACCGCTTCGTGCTCTCCGACAGCCTCCGCCGCGACGCCGACGCCGACGCCGAGGAGCACGCGGGGCGTGCGCGGATGCTGGGGCAGACGGGGACGGCGCTCACCCCGCTCCGCCCGGGCGGGGTGGCCGAGGTGGGCGGGGCGCGCCTCGAGGTCGAGACCGAGGGGGCGTTCGTGGCCGCCGGCAGCCGGGTCCGCGTGGTGGCGCTCGACCGCCGGCGGTTTATCGTCCGCGTGGTCGAGGAGTAGGGCCACGGCGGGTGCGCGCGGGCGGGGCGGAGTAGCTTCCGCCACCCCGCCCCTGGGTCCGCCCCGACTGCCATGCGCCCCGCCCTCGCCGCCCTCGTCCTCGTCCTCGCCGCCGGCTGCGCCGAGCCCGGCCCGCCTGCCGCCCCGCCCGAGGGGTGGACCGCCGATGGCGGCCGCTGGTGGGTCCCGGGCACCGACACGTCGGCCGCCTTCCGCGACCTCTCGACGATCGAGGGCATGGGCGTCGCCCGCGACGGGTCCGAGTTCGTGCGGTGGTCGCAGGAGAAGATGACCGACCTCTACCGGACGAACCCCGAAGTCGTCGACTCGGTCTTCGGCGCCGACTTTCTCGTGGTCGTCGAGGACGGCGTGCCGTCGGGCGGCAACTACGGAACCGAGGCGGACGCCCTCGTGAAGAGCGTCAAGGCCGACTTTTTCCAGCGCTACAACCCGGCGCAGACCGTCCCCCGCACGGATCCGCTCGTGGTCCCGGACAGCCTCGCCGACGTGAGCGGCCGCGTCGCGGTCCAGGTGTACCTCACGCCGGACCAGGAGCCCGTCGCCGTCGAGCTCCTGGAGGGGACGGGCACGACGCTGGACGAGATCACCATGCGGCGGGCCATCGAGGGCGAGTACACCGACGCGTGGGTCCGCGAGGGCGCCGGCCAGTCGCGCGGCGTCAACGTGCCGAACTGGGTCCGCGTGACCAACACGTTCGGCATACGGTAGGAGGCAGCAGGCCAGTGGAAGATCAGCGGGTCAGTAGGTCGGTAGAAGATCCGTAGGGCAGTGGGGGCGCCTGGCGTCCGGCGGGGCGGCACTGTGGACGACGCGCCGCCCCGCCCCGCCCCCCGCGCTACACGGGCGGGGCGGGCACCGGGATGGGGACGTCGGCGCTGCGCCGACGCACGCAACGGCGCTACGGTCGGGCGGGGCGGTGTGCTGCGACGTCGGGCGCCACCCGGCCCCTTGGGTCCGCCCCGCCCTCTGCGCCACGCAGGCGGGGCGGGCACCCGCCGACCCACTGGCTACCGCCGGCGGACCGCCTCCGGCACGCCGTCGAGCCACCCCGCCCGGACGACGCCCCACAGGCCGACGGCGATGGCCTCGGCGACGTCGTGGCGGAGCGGCCCCTTGGGGCGGGGCGCCCCGCTCCACTCGATGACGGCGCGCGCGAGGCCGTCGGCCGCCGCCTTCGCGTCGGCGCCGGAGCGGCGCTCGCGAGGGAGGAGCAGGGGCCGCCTCCACGTCTCGGCGTCGACCACGCGGACGCGGAGCCCGGCCCGCTCGCCGGCCCGTTTCCAGATCTCCGCGATGTCGCCGCCGCCCTCCAGCACGAGGCGCTCGACGCCCGCGTGGTTGTTCAGCACCGAGCCGGCCGCCCGCCGCAGTCGGGCGCGCGTGCCCAGGTTCTGCGAGCGGTACGAGACCAGCCGCCCGTCCCGCCCGTACAGCGCGAGTCCGGTGCGAAGCCCGAGGTCGACGGCGAGAAGCAACGGAATGCGGAATGTTGAATGACGAACGCGGAAGAGAACGCGGGACCGCTCGGGCGGGGCGGCAGGCTATGCGGACGTTCCGCAGCACCACCCCGCCCAACGTCTTGCGCGGGCGGGGCGGACTCCTTTTGAACATTCTGCCTTCCGCCTTCCCGCTACCGTCCGAAGCCGTACTCGCGGAGGTGGCCCTCGCGGTCGCGCCAGTCGGCCCGGGTCTTGACGTAGAGCTGGAGGTAGACGCCGCGGCCGAGGAAGGCCTCGATCTCCTCGCGGGCCGCCTGCCCGAGCCGCTTGAGCGCACGGCCGCCCTTCCCGATGAGGATGGCCTTCTGCGAGTCCCGCTCGACGACCACGTCGCACGCCACGAAGTCCTTGCCGTCCGGCCGCTCCTCGTAGGTCACGACGACGACCTGGGTCGCGTAGGGGACCTCGTCGCGGAACTGGTGGAACACGGCCTCGCGCACGATCTCGGCGATGAAGAACCGCTCGGGGTGCTCCGAGAGCTGGTCTTTCGGGTAGTACGGCGGGCCGGGCGGGATCCGCTCCAGGACGAGGTCGAGGAGCCCGGCCGTCCCCGTCCCCTTGAGGGCCGAGACCGGGACGACGGCGTCGACGCCCCGCCCGAGCGCGTCCGTGTAGAGGTCGACGAGCGGGAGCGCCTCGTCGACCATGCCCAGCTTGTCGGCCTTGTTGAGCGCGAGGAGCAGCGGGCCGCGGAAGCCGCGGACGCGCTCGGCCGCCTGCTGGTCGTCGTGCGTCAGCCGGTCGCGCGTGGCGTCGGCCAGGAAGACCGTCACGTCGGCGTCGCCGAGCGAGCGGTCGACGTCGCGCATCATGTGCTGGTGCAGCCGGTACTTCGGCCGGACCACGCCTGGCGTGTCGAGGACGATGAGCTGGTAGCCGTGCTCCGCGTCGTCGCCTTCGGAGAGGATGCCGAGCACGCGGTTGCGTGTGGTGGACGGCCGCGGCGAGACGATCGACAGCTTGGTCCCCAGCCAGCGGTTGAGGAGCGTCGACTTGCCCACGTTGGGGGCGCCCACGAGCGCGACGTAGCCGCTCCGGTGGACGTCCGCCGCCCCGCCCTCGACGGCGGGCTCGGGCGGGGCGGAGTCGAGGGCCGCCCCGCCCTCGGCGGGGGCGTCGGGCGGGGCGGGGCGGTCGGGAGCGTCGGGCACGGGCAGTTTGGCGAGGCGGGCGGCGGGGGCGGCGCCAACGCCGGCCCTGGCGGCGCGGGTCCTGAGGGCGGCGCGCACCCGTGTGGCCGCTGGGTGGAGAGCGCTACGCTCCGCCGATCACGTCGAGGTAGGCGCGGACGGCCGCTGCGAGGCCCCGCTCGAGGGCGTCGGCGACGAGCGCCTGACCGATCGACACCTCGTCGACGCCGGGGACGGCGGCGAGGTACGGGCCGAGGTTGGCAAGGTCGAGGTCGTGGCCCGCGTTCACGCCCAGGCCCGCCGCGCGTGCGGCCTCGGCCGACGCCCGGTGGCGGTCGAGGAACGGGGCGGGGTGGCCGTCGGCGAACGCGTGGGCGTAGGGGCCGGTGTACAGCTCGACACGGTCGGCGCCGACTGCGGCGGCGGCGGCGACCGTCGCGGGGTCGGCGTCGACGAACAGGCTCACGCGGCAGCCCAGGTCTTTGAGCTCCTCGATCACGGGCCGCAGGCGGTCGCCGTCGCGGGCGAGGTCCCACCCGTGGTCGCTCGTAAGCTGGCCGGCGGCGTCGGGGACGAGCGTGGCCTGGGCGGGGCGGGCGCGGCGGGCGATCTCGACGAGTCCGGGGTACGCGTAGCCGTCCGTCTGCGCAGGCGGGGCGAACGGGTTGGCCTCGACGTTCAGCTCGCGCCCCGCCTCGGCGGCGACGGCGGCGAGGGCGTCGGCGTCGGCGGCGAGGGCGTGGCGGCCGTCGGGGCGGGGGTGGAGCGTGAGGCCGGCGGCCCCGGCGTCGAGGCACACGCGGCCGAGCGCGGCGACGTCGGGGCGGCCGCCGCCCCGCGCGTTGCGGACGAGGGCCACCTTGTTGAGGTTGACGCTGAGTTGGGTCATAGAGGACGTACGACGGCGCGCGGCGCGCGATCCGCCCCGCCCCCGCCGGAGCGGGCGGGGCGGATGTTGGGCGGGGCGGCCGGGCGGGGCGGAGCCGAGGGGCGGGGTGCTCGCGCCGGCCGTGCGAGGCCACCTTGCCTTTCGGGGCGGGCCAGGGCTATCCTCAGCGGGGCCGCGTGGTATCGGCTGCCCCCTCTGTTCCCTTCGCCCACCCCCCCTCCCGAATGGCCACCGCCGGCGCCCCTAGCGGCAGCAACCTCGCCATCCGCATCGTCCTCGGCCTCGCGATCATCGGCCTCGTCGTGTGGCTGTTCTTCGTCACCGTCGTGCCCGCCCAGCGCGCGGAGGCCGCCCAGCGCCAAACGGACCTGACGCGCGAGCGGATGGACGACGTGCGGACGGCGCTCATCGCCTACCGCGACTCGGTCGGCCGGTACCCCGGGTCGCTCGACTCGCTCGCGATGTTCGCGCGGACCGACTCGGTCTTCAACGCCCGCATCTCGCGTCAGGAGGAGCGGCTCGCGCCGGTCGCGGTCGACTCGCTGATGTACTCGCCGCGGACCGGCTCCCGGCTGGACTACCAGGTCGTCCGCGATACGAGCGGCCTCGAGATCTACTGGCTGGCCGACCCCGACGCCCTGGGCGACTCGATCGGGTCGCGCGACCCGAACCCGGCCCTCCGCAACGCCGCCTCCTGGGAGTAGAGCCCGGCACCGCGCCGCCGCCGACATGGCCGCTCCTGACCCTACGACCGCCCCGCCCGAGCGGGAGCCGTCCGCCCGTCGCGTCGTCGCCGGCGTGTCGCTGAGCGGCCCGGACCTGCGCTACGCCGAGGTCGTCCACGAGGGCGGGGCGGCCCGGCTCCGGCGGCTCGGCGTGCTCGACTTCGCGTTCGACGTCGAGCGGGCCGTCCTGGGCGACGGCGCCCCCGACGCCCTGAGCGAAGTCGCCGAGGCGCTCGGCGAGGTCCTGGGCGGCACCGAGGCGTCCGTGCTCGTCGTCGCCGCGCACCCGACGACCACGACGACGTTTTTCACCCCGCTCCCCGCGGGGATCTCGGACGAGGCCCGCGACGCCCAAATCCGCCAGGAGACGGCGCTCCTGGCCGACCTCGCGCCCGACCTCGCCGTCCGCGTGCGGGCCGTCCCGGTGCGGTCGGAGTCCGGCCCCGGCGGCGGGCGCCGGTGGTACCACGTGGTCCACGCCGCCGAGCCCGTCCACGTCCGCCTCTCGCTGCTCGCCGATGCCCTCGGCGTGCCGGCCTACGACCTCGCCGACACGACGCGCGCCGTGGCCGCGCTCGCCGACCGCCCCGCCCCCGACAACGGCGACAGCGCGGCGGGCGGGGCGGAGGCGCCGGTCGAGGTCGTCGTGGGCGCCTACGCGGCGCACACCGAGGTCGCGCTCTGCCAGGGCGGGGCGTTCCTGTTCGGCCACAGCGGGGCCGGCACGACGCCCGAGGACACGGCCTACTTCGCGCTCTCGGCGCTCCAGCACGCGGGGCTCGACGCCGCGGCCGCCGGCCGGCTGCGGACCTACGGGACGGCGGCCGACGCCGACCGCCTCGCGCTCGCGGCCGACCTCCTGGGGCGCGACCTCGAGCCGCTCGACCCGTTCGCTGCGTTCGGCCGGAGCCCCGACGTCTCGGACGCCGAGCGGGCCGCGTTCGCGCCGGTCCTCGGCGGCTTGCTCTAGGGCGGGGTGACGCCGACCGCCCCGCCCGCGCCCCGCGCCGGAGGCCCCGCGCCTCCAGAGAGGGCGGGCTAGTGCGGATCGTCGGCGGAGCGCTCGCGCGGCGCACGATCGAGGCCCCCAGGGGGAGCCGGACGCGGCCGACGACGGACCGCGTCCGCGAGGCGCTGTTCAACCTGCTCGGCGCGCGCCTGGACTTGGGCGGGGCGGTCGTGACCGACTTGTTCGCGGGGAGCGGGGCGCTGGGGCTCGAAGCCCTCAGTCGCGGCGCCGCACGCGCCACGTTCGTCGAGCGCCACGGGCCGACGCTCGCGCTCGCGCGGCGGAACGCGCAGGCGCTGGGCGTCGAGGACCGGGCCGCCTTCGTCCGCGCCGATGCGCTCAAGGCGCTGGCCCGCGGGCTCGGCCCGTGCGACCTCGTTTTGGCCGACCCGCCCTACGACCTCCCCGAGCTCCCGGACCTCCCCGCCCTCGCCCGCCCCGCCCTCGCGCCGGGCGGCCTGCTGGCCGTCGAGCACGACGCGCGCCACGCGTTCGGCGGCGCCCCCGGCTGGCTCCTCTCGCGCGCCTACGGCGGGACCGTCGTGAGCCTGTTCGAGGGGACGGGAGAAAAGGGATGAGGCACGGGGCGGGGCGGCCGATCTTGCCCCTTGCCCCTTGCCCCTTGCCCCTTGCCCCGCATGAAGCTCGCCCTCTACCCCGGCACGTTCGACCCCATCACGCTCGGCCACCTCGACGTGCTGGAGCGGGCGCTCCGCGTGTTCGACCGCATCGAGATGACGGTCGCCGTGAACGCGTCGAAGCAGACGCTCTTCTCGACCGAGGACCGCGTGGGGCTGGTGCAGGCGAGCGTCGAGGGCGTCGAGGGCGCCGACCGCGTGACGGTGACGGCCTTCGAGGGGCTCCTCGTCGACCACGCCCGGGCGACCGGCGCGGTGGCGCTCGTCCGCGGGCTCCGGCAGGTGTCGGACTTCGACTACGAGTTCCGCATGGCGCTCGCCAACCGGCGCCTGTTCCCCGAGCTCCAGTCCGTGTTCCTGATGCCGGGCGAGGCGCACACGTTCGTCGCCGCGTCCATCGTCCGCGAGATCCACCACTGGGGCGGCGACGTGTCGTCGTTCGTGCCGCCGGTCGTGGCCGAGGCCCTCGCGGCGCGGCCGGGGCGGGGCGGGGCGGACCCGACGTAGGCCGTTTGGGCACAAAGGATGGGATTGGCTGCACGGGCGGGGTGGCCCTAGCCTGGGCGTCCACCTCCGCCGCCTGCCATGCGTCCCGCCCCGCCCCGCGCGCTGTTCGCGCTCCTCGCCTTTTTGCTCGCGGCCGTGCCCGCCGTCCCGGCGCTCGCGCAGTCGGCCCGCCCCGCCCCGGGGGCGCACCGCCTCCTCATCGCGCCGACGGCGCGGCCGGTCCCGGCGGGCGAGTGGCGCCTGGGCGTAGCCGAGTTCATCGTACCGACGGCGGCCGTGGGCGGCGGGGGCGGGCTGAGCCTGGGGGCCGGCGTCATCGCATCGCCCGCTTCTGAGTTTGTTGGGACGGTGTTCGTCGAGCCCAAGTGGAGCGTCGTCGACCGGCCCGGCCTCGCCGTCGCGCTCGGGGCGACGGGTCGGATCGACCCGTTCGGTGCGCTCGGGGTCGACGTCGCGGTCACACCTTACGCCGTGACCACGGTCGGCAACGCGGCCGTCGTGGGCGGGGTGGCGGGCACGGTCGGCGTCGGCGGCCGGGTCAACCTGGGCCGCCCGTTCCAGCGCCTCATCGGCGCTCCCACCATCGACGTCGGGGTCTACACCGGGGAGCGCGGTGCCTACCGGGTCGACGTGGTGCCGGCGCCGGCCGCCTTTGCAGGCCTGGAGGTCCGGGCGTCGGAGGCCGTCACGCTGCTGCTCGAAGCCGGCGCCTTGCCGGACCGGACGCTGTCGTACCGCGTGGGCGGCGACGGCGGCTACCTGATCGACCCGGTGCCGGGAGTACAGGACCCCGGTCTCCATCGCAGTTCGGTGTACTACGACCTCTCGCTGGGGACGGCCGCGCGGTTCGCGGTCGGCCGTGCGGCGGTCGACGTGGGTGTTCTGTTCGCCTACGACGCGGAGGCGTACGCGAGCACGATGCCCCAAGTGGCCCCGTGGCTCAACGTGACGCTCGGCCTGGGTCGGTAGAGCGAGTCGGCCCGAGCGGGGCGGCCGTCGCCGCGGCTCTCGGCGCGGGCGGGGCGGCTCTACCTTCCGACTCCCCGCCCCGCCCCGAGCCTCGATGACCGCCCCGCCCCTGGACGCCCTCAACCCGAACGTGGCCGCCATGCGGCCGTCGGCGACGCTCGCCATCTCGGCCCGGGCCTCGGCCCTCCGCCGCGAGGGCCGCGACGTCATCGCGCTCTCGGCCGGCGAGCCCGACTTTCCCACGCCGGCGCCCATCGTCGAGGCCGCGCACCAGGCGCTCCGCGACGAGCGGTTCGGGTACACGGCGAGCGCCGGCCTCCCCGAGCTCCGCGAGGCGGTCGCGCAGAAGCTCCGCGACGAGAACGGGCTGGATGTCGAGGCGGGGCAGGTCGTGTGCTCGAACGGAGCGAAGCAGGCGGTGGCGCAGTCGCTCCTCGCCGTGTGCGCCCCGGGCGACGAGGTCGTGATCCCGGCCCCGTACTGGGTGAGCTACCCCGAGATGGTCCGGCTCGCCGGCGCCGAGCCGGTCGCCGTCGAGGCGACGGCGGAGGCGGGGTACAAGGTCACGCCGGAGCAGCTCGACGCCGCGATCACGGAGCGGACGCGTGCGGTCATCCTCAACAGCCCGTCGAACCCGACCGGCGCCGTCTACACCGCGAGCGAGCTCGAAGCGCTGGCCGCCGTGATCCGCCGGCACCCGCGCGTCCTCGTGGTGTCGGACGAGATCTACGAGTACGTCGTATTCGACGCCGATTTTCAGTCCTTCGCGGCCCTCGACGGGATGGCCGAGCGGACGATGACGGTCAACGGGTTCTCAAAGGGGTTCGCCATGACGGGGTGGCGGCTGGGGTACCTCGCCGGCCCGCCGTGGTGGGCGTCGGCGGCGTCGAAGATCCAGAGCCAGCTGACGAGCGGGCCGAACTCGATCACGCAGTACGCGGCGCTCGCGGCGTTCACGATGGGGCCGGAGCCGGTCGAGACGATGGTGGCCGCCTTCCGCGAGCGCCGCGACGCCGTCCTCGCGCGGCTCCGCGCCCTCGACGGCGTCGCGTGCCCGACGCCGCAGGGCGCCTTCTACTTGTTCCCTGACGTCTCCTCCGTCTACGGCCGCCGCGCGCCGGGCGGGGCGGAGGTCGCGGGCAGCGTCGACCTGTGCACGTACCTCCTGGACGAGCACGGCGTGGCCCTCGTCCCCGGCGAGGCGTTCGGGTCCGACGCCGGCGTCCGGCTCTCGTACGCGACCGACCTCGACACGCTGATGCGCGCGTGCGACCGGATCGGGGCGGGGTGGGAGGCGCTGCGGTAGCCGCCCCGCCCTCCACGACCGAGCGCGCTTGTCCCCGCCTGTCGTGACGACGCCCGCCCCGTCCCCTGCCATCGGTGCCGGGGGCGGGGCGGCGTCTGGAGACGTTCCGCCTGGGGGCGCTCCCGCAGGCCGCCCCGCCCGCGGACCCCGCCCCGCCCGGCCGCGTACGCCCGCACCTCCACCCCCGGACCGTGCCCGACCCGCCCCGCCCCCGCGTCTCCGACCGCACCGCCGGCGGCGGCCACCGTGAGGCCGGCGCCGAGAGCGTCCTCACCGACTACACGCCGCCCGCGGCCGAGCCCGCGCGCGACCGGCTGTGGGTCCACGCGCTCCTGTTCGCGCTCACGTTCGCGTCGATGGTGTGGGCGGGCGGGGCGCTCGTCGGGCGGGCCATGCTGTGGCCGACCGAGCCGGCGGCGTGGCCGTTCCTCGACGCGACCGGCCTGAGCCTGCTCGGCGACCCCGACTTCGTCCGCGACGGGCTCTTCTACGCCGTCCCGTTCCTGCTCTTCCTGACGGTCCACGAGTTCGGCCACTACATCGCGGCCCGCGTCGTCAAGACGCGGGTGTCGCTCCCGTACTACATCCCGATCCCGCTGCTGGGCTCGCTGGGTACGTTCGGAGCCGTGATCCGCATCAAGGAGCCGCTCCGGCGGACGCGCCAGCTGTTCGACATCGGCGCGGCCGGGCCGCTCGCCGGGTTCGTGGTCGCCGTCGGCGTGCTCGTCGCGGCGGTCTACGCGCTGCCCCCGGCTGAGTACCTCCTCGCCGTGCCGGGCCACCTGGAAGAGGCCGCTGCGCTCGCGCAGACGGGGGCGTTGCCGGCGTTCGACGCAGCGGCCGTCGCGCCGGGGTCGCAGGCGCTCGTGTTCGGCGACACGCCGCTGTTCCACCTGCTGAGCGGGCTCGGCGCGTACCGCGTCCCGGGCCACGAGATCATGCACTACCCGGTGCTCTTGGCGGGGTGGCTCGGCCTGTTCTTTACGGCGCTCAACCTGCTCCCCGTGGGCCAGCTCGACGGCGGGCACGTGGTCTACGCCCTCTTCGGCCCGGCCGTGCACCGCGTCGTCGCGCGGGTGACGACGATCCTCCTCTTGCTCTCGGGCGGCGTGGGCCTGGTGACGACGCCGGGGGCGGGGTGGACGTGGTGGCTGGCGCTCGGGCTGCTCTACGCGCTCGCGTTCGCGCGCCTGTTCGACGGCGTGTGGTCGCTCGTGGCGTCGGCCGTCGGCGGGGCGCTGGCGCTGACGGCGCTCGTCGTGTTCGCCACGCCGGGGCTGGCGGCGGCGGTCGGCTACACGGGCTGGCTCGTGTGGATCGGGCTCATCCTGCTCGTCGTCCGCGTGGACCACCCGCCGGTCCAGGTCCGCGAGCCGCTGACGCCGGCGCGGAAGGCGCTGGGCTACCTGTGCCTCGTGATCTTCGCGCTCTGCTTCTCGATCCAGCCCATCCAGTTCGTGATGGGGTAGGGCTCGCTGCGCTCGCCGGGACTGGGGACTGGGGACTGGGGACTGGGGACTGGGGACTGGGGACTGGGGACTGGGGACTGGGGAGCGCGCGGGCGGGGTGGCGCCCGTTTTGTTCCGCCCCGCCCCGTGGCAGACGAGGGCGCGGTGGTCGGGAAAGCCGCCGCCCCGCCCGTGGCCGCCCCGCCCGCCGCCGCCCCGCCCGTGCACCCCCCGTTCGCGCTCCGGTCGCTGCGCTCCCCCGTCGCACGAACGGGGGGTGCGTTCGCCCGACACGAGCGGGCGATGCCCGGCCACCCCGCCCTCGCATTCTGCGGGCGGGGCGGTGCACGTTGCCCCCGCTGCCCGCTGCCCGCTGCCCGCTGCCCGCTGCCCGCTGCCCGCTGCCCGCTGCCCGCTGCCCGCTGCCCGCTGCCCGCGGGGGAAAAACGGCCGCCCCCCGCCCCGCCCGCCCCGGCCGGGGCTAGGTTCAGCGCCGGACTCACGCCCGCCGCTCCGCCCGACCGCTACGCCGTTTGCCGTTTCCGCGCCGCCGCTCGTCGTGAGCGCCCGCACTCGATGCCCGTAGCCCGCCGGGGCCGCCCCGCCCCCGTCCTGCTGACCGTGGCGGCCCTGCTCGGGGCCGCGCTCGCCGCCTGCGACGCCGCGCCCGGGATCCCCGGCGAGTCCGCCCGGCCCGTGATCGAGGACGTCCGCGTGACGCCTCTTCGTGACTCGCTGGCCTCCAGCGCGCCGACGGCCGAGGTCCCGCTCGTGGTCGAGACCGAGGTGGGCGGGGCGGGGCCGATCACGGTCCGCGTCCGCGTCCGCTACGCCGAGACGGACTCGCTGGCGGGCCAGGCCGAGGTCGAGGTCGAGCCGGGGCCGGTCCGCGTCGAGGTCCCGCTCGCGCTCCCGCGCGGGGCGACCGGGGCCTACGACGTCGTCGTCACGACCGAAGGGCCGGACGGGCGCCTGGGCGACGAGGCGCGGGCCGTGTTCCGGTTTGCGGCGACCAACCTCGGGCCGCCGGTCGTGGCGGTCAACCCGCCGCTGCCCCGCCCGCTCCCGACGGGGCAGGACACGGTGCAGGTGCCCATCGTCGCAGCGGTCAGCGACCCAGACGGGATCGCGAATGTGGCGCTCGTGATCGTGCGCGACCCTGAGTCTGGCCGCTTTATCGGCCGCCTGCTAGACGACGGCGAAGGAAAGGACGAGGTGGCCGGCGACGGGGTCTACTCGGCGGCCATCGAGGTTGGGTCGGGCTTCCCGCCGGGGACGTACGCCTTGGAGGTCGTCGCCGTAGACCGGGCGGAGGCCGTCAGCGAGCCGGCCCGGTTCACCTTTACCATCCAGTGATGCGGCGCCTCCTTTTTGCGCTCGCCGTGGGCGGCGCGCTCGTGGGCGGGGTGGCCGCCCCGCCCGCCGCGGCCCAGACGGTCGAGGCCGGCGACGGCGCCTTTACGGCGCTCCCGGCCGGCGCCCGCAACGGTGTGTTCGTGCTCGACGCCGAGGGCGGCACGCTTTACGCCGGCCCGCGCCTCGTCGCCGTCGAGCCCGACGGGACGCTCCGGTTCCTCGGTGGCGACCCCGCGTTCGACCCGGCCACGGCCGTCGGCGCCCGCGTGTTCGACGTCGAGGCCGTGGGCGACACGATCGTCGTGGCGCTCGGGTTCAACGACGTCACGTCCGACGAGGAGGCCCCGCCCTCGACGGCGGCCGGCTTCGCCGTCTCAACCGACGGCGGGCGGACGTGGACGTCGCGCGGCCCCGCCCTCGACCAGTCCGTCGACACGACGGTCACGGTCGGCGCGTCGGTGCTCCGGGCCGTTCCGGCGACGGTCCCGCAGGGGGCGGCCACGGGCAGCCTCGCGCTCACGGCCGGGGCCGACACGGTCTACGCGGCGTCCGGCCTCGCCGGGCTCCGCCGGTCGACCGATCTCGGCGCCACGTGGCAGCGCGTCGTGCTCCCGCCCGACTCGGCGGCTGTGCTCGACCCGCGCGAGCCGCAGGCGTTCCTCTACGTCCCCGACAACCGCCGCCTGCCGCGCCAGGACGCCGACGGCAACCCGGTCGCGGTCCCCGTCTCGCTCAACAACATCCCCAACTCCGTTCTGGTCGACGAGGCCGGAACGGTCTGGGTGGGGACGAACGCCGGCCTCAACCGCTCGGTCCGGCTGCCCGACGCCGCCGACCTCGCGTGGCTCCGCTACGTCGACGACCCGCTCGGGGGCGGGCCGGTCGGCAACGTGGTCGGGGCGCTCGCGGCGCGCGACGACCCGGACGGCCGGGATCCGGTGTGGATTGCGGCCTTTAGCTCGGCGGTCCTGGGAGCGGCCGCGCCCGAGGAGGAGAGCGGGGTGGTGGTGTGGCGCGGCGACGACGCCGACGGGTTCGCCGTCTTCGAGCCCGTCCTGCTCGGAGTCGCGGCGACCGACATCGCGTTCGACGCCGAGCGCGCCTACGTGGCCGCCCCCGCCGACGGCCTCTACGTGTCCGACGACGACGGCGCCTCCTGGCGCGTGGTCCGCGTGTTCCGGGACGCCGCTGGCCGCCGTCTCCCGCTGAACCCGAACGACCAAGTCCGCGCCGTCGCCACGACGCCCGGCGCCGTCTGGGTCGGGCTGGGCGGCGCCGACCGCTCGTCAGGCGGCCTCCTCCAGAGCACCGACGGCGCCCGGACGTGGACGCTGTTCCGCGCCGATGTCGCGCCCGGCACCGACGTCGACGGTGAGCCCGCCGAGGCCGGCTCGGCCCGCGATGTCGACGTCTACGCCTACCCTAACCCGTTCGCGCCGAGCCGCGACGGGGCCGTCCGCGTCCGGCTCGACCTGGCGTCGCCGGCCGACCTCACGGTCCGCATCTTCGACTTCGCCATGAGCCTCGTCCGCACGCTGGACGCGCCGGGCCGCCCCGCCGGCCCGAACGAGGTCCGGTGGGACGGGCGGACCGACGGCGGGCTCCGCGTTGCCAACGGGGCCTACATCTACGTCGTCGAGGGCGCCGGGGCCTCGCGCTCGGGCCGCATCCTGGTCATCGAATGAGCCGCCCCGCCCTCGCCGCCCTCGCTGCCCTCGCGCTGCTCGTGCTCCTGGCCGCCCCGCCCGCGGCGGCCCAGGGCGCCGGCCCGTTTTCGCGGATGGGGATGGGCGCGCGGTCGCTCGCGTTCCCGGCCCAAGTCGCCGACCTCTCGGGCTACGGGAGCCCGTACCTCAACCCGGCGCTCGCCCCGTTCCAGCCGTCGCAAGCCGTCGAGCTCTCGGCCGGGATTCTCCGGTTCGACCGCGAGTGGCAGGCGGTCCAGGTCGGGTCACCGCTCCGGCCGCGCTCTGGGTTCGCGGGCGGGGTGGTCCACGGCGGCGTCTCCAACATCGACGGCCGCGACGCGAGCGGCCAGCCCATCGACGCGCCGACGGCGGACGGGACGTACGCGTCGGACGAGTACGCCTTTTTCGTCGCGTTCGGGACCCGCTTCTCGGACGCCGTCTCGGCCGGGCTCGGGCTCCGGCTGTACCGGACGCAACTGCTCGAAGGCGTCCGCGCGCCGACGGCGATCGGCGTCTCGGCCGGCGTGACGGCGCGGCCGTCCGAGCGGCTCGCGCTGGGCCTCGCCGTCGACGACCTGTTCGCGCGCTACGAGTGGAACGAGAGCGGGCCGGTCAGCGCCTCGGCGACCGACTACTTCCCGGTCCGCGTGCGGGGCGGGGCGGCCTACGGGCTGGGGAGCCGCGGCGACGGCCGCCCGCGGGCGACGGTGTCGGCAGAAGTCGAGGTGTCCGTGCAGCCGGCCGAGTCCGTCCGCCCCGCCCCCGCCGGCGTGACCGACCTCTCGGTGACGGAGCGGACCGAGACGCTGGACTACCGCCTGGCCGACGTCGTGGGCCGCGCGGGCGGGGAGGTCTGGATCACCGACGAGTTCGCCGTC
Organism: Rubrivirga litoralis; assembly: GCF_031846415.1. NCBI lineage: Bacteria > Pseudomonadati > Rhodothermota > Rhodothermia > Rhodothermales > Rubricoccaceae > Rubrivirga > Rubrivirga litoralis. Next base: position 51,474 of record NZ_JAVRHT010000021.1, read on the forward strand.
CGCGCCGGCGTCGACCGCGTGGGCGCGGGGGAGGCCGGCGAGCTCAGCCCCGGGGCCGGCTTCGGGCTCCAGCAGCGGTTCGGCGAGCTCGACGCGCGCATCGACTACGCGGCCGTCCTGGAGCCGTTCGGGACGGGCCTCATGCACATGGCGACGGTCCGCCTGGGGCTGTAGGGATGGGGCGCGCGGGCGGGGTGGCGCTCGTTCTGTTCCGCCCCGCCCCGTCCGCATCTGGGCGGGGAGGTGACCGGCGAGGCCGACGTCAGCTGGAGGCGACGGCAGTCCCCCTCCTGGACACCGCGCAGCGTCGGCGCAGCCAAGAGGGGCTAGGGTGGTTGTGACGAGGGCGGGGCGGTTCGGCATGGCACCGCCCGGCCCGCGTCCGCCCCGCCCGTGGCGTGGTGCGCGGTCGGGCGAATGCGGACACCACACGTGGTGTCCCTACGAATCGGACCCGTCGTGCCCGCCCACGGGCGACCGCCGGTCGTTCCTACGCCGTCCACCCCGCCCGTGCCATGGGCGGGGCGGTGATTTTCTGCTGCCCGCTGCCCGCTGCCCGCTGCCCGCTGCCCGCTGTTACCCCGCCCCGCCCAGCGCCCGCGCGAGCGCCTCCAGCCCCACCCCGCTCGCGCCCGTGCGGAAGCGGAGGGTCGCCCAGAGGTCCAGCGCCACCATCTGCGCGGCGTGGATGGGGACGGCGATCCAGAAGCTCCGGCACCGCCACACGAGCGCGCCCAGCGCCAGCCCGCCGAGGACGGAGAGGTACGCCTCGGCCGGCGGCTTCTGCGCGTGGAGGATCGCGAACGGCACCGTCTGCACCACGATCGCGAGCGGGGCGCCCAGCGCCGGCGCCGTCCCGAACAGCACGAACCCGCGCCACAGGTACTCCCAGCCGACCCAGTAGAACAGGAAGAGCGCCTCGTAGATCAGGAACGCGCCCCAGTCCACCTTCGCGACGTCGTAGTGGGGGTACTGGGCCTGGAACGCCGCGCCGTCCGAGAGCACCCACGTGCCCACGACGACGAGCGGGACGTAGGCGAGCGCGAGCGCGCCGGCCAGCCGCCAGTCACCCAGCCCGAGCCCGGCCTCGGCCGGACGCCAGCGGAACGCGAGGAGGAGGAGGAGGGCGGGGAGGACGAAGCCCGTCACGCCCTGCGACCCGAACCACCACGCCCACGCGCCCAGGTCGATGTCCTCGAACCCGAACACGTTGCCCGTCACGTCGCGGTAGAACCGCCGGCTGCCGACCTGGAGCTGGAGGAGGACCAGGAGCGTCGCCGCGAGGAGCACGACGATGGCCTGGCGGGCGGCGGGGGAGAGGCCGCGGAGGGCGGCGCGGAGCGCTTGCCACTCCGCCTGGAAACGGTCTATCATCGGGGGAGGGCGGGGCGGAAGTCGGGGGAGCGCCGCGCCGGCCGAAGATACCTGGCTCCCCACCCCGCCCCGACCCCACGCCGCCCGTGCGCCTCGCCCTCCTGCTCCTCGTCGTCGGTGCCGCCCCGCTCGCGGTCGCCGGGTGCGCCTCCACTCAGGGAGAGACGGCACCGGCCCCGCCGCCGACGACTCCCGCCGCGCCAACTCCGGCCGCCCCGCCGCCCGCGGCCGCCGCTCCGCCGCCCGCCGCGGTTCCGCCGGCCGCCCCGCCCGTGGCTCCCGATGCGCCCGCGGCTGCCGCCCCGCCCGCCCCTCTGGACACGCTCCTCGCGGAGTACGCCGGGTTCGAGTCGCCGCCGGCCGTGCCGGAGGCCGAGGCGCAGGCGTGGGCTGACAGCGTGCTCGCCCGGATGACGCTCCGCGAGCAGGTGGCCCAGCTGTTCGTCGTCGAGCTCGGCGGCGCCCGCGACCCGGCGGGGCTGGCGGCCGAGGGCGTCGGCGGGTTCCACGTGAGCCGGAGGATGCCGCCGCGCGAGGCGCTCGCGGCCACGAACCGGCTCCAGCGGGCCGCACGGCTCCCGCTCCTCATGACGGCTGACTTCGAGTGGGGCGTCGGGACGGCGACGTCGACGTTCACGTCGCTGCCGGCGGCCATGGCCTACGGCGCCGCCGGCAGCGAGGAACTGGCCCGCCTGGGCGGGGCGGTGACGGCGCTCGAAGCCCGCGCGATGGGGATCAACGTCGTGTTCGCGCCGGTGGCCGACGTCAACAACAACCCCCTCAACCCGATCATCAACACGCGCTCGTTCGGGTCCGACCCCGCGGCCGTCGGGCGGCTCGCGGGGGCCTACGTGCGCGGCGCCCAAGCCCACGGCGTGCTCGCGACGCTCAAGCACTTCCCCGGCCACGGCAACACGGACACCGACACGCACGTCGACTTCGCGTCCATCGGCGGCGACTGGGACGACCTCTCGCGGACCGAGCTGGCGGCCTTCCGCGGCGCCCTCGCCGCCCGCCCCGGCGTGGTCATGACGACGCACCTGTGGGCGCGGGCGCTCGACGCCGAGGCCACGCCGGCGACGTTCAGCCGCCGCGCGCTCACCGACGTGCTCCGCGACAGCCTCGGGTTCGACGGGCTCATCACGACGGACGCCCTCAACATGGGCGCCATCCGCAAGCACTACGACGCGGCCGACCGCGTGGTCCGCCCGATCGAGGCTGGGGCGGACCTCGTGCTCATGTCGGCGCGCCCGCGGTCGGGCATCCGCGACGTGGTCCGGGCCGTCGAGCGGGGCGAGATCCCGCGCGCCCAGGTTGCGGCCTCGGCGCGGCGCGTGCTGCTCGCCAAGGCCCGGCTCGGTCTCCACCGGCAGCGGCTGACCGACCGCGCCCGGCTCGACCGGATGCTCACGTCGGTCCGCGGGGCCGCCTTTGCGCGGGCGCTCTCGCAGGCGTCGGTGACGGTCGTGCGGCCCGGCCCGCTCCCGCTCCGCCCCGCCCAACGGGTCGCCCTCGTGCAGCTGGGCAACTTCAACGCGGGCGACCCCATGACGCGGCTCGAGCGCGACCTGGGCGCCGGCGTGGCCGTCCGCGTGAGCCGGCGCGGGGCGGGGCGGCGCGAGGCCGCGCGCGCGGCGAGCGGGGCGGACGTGGCGGTCGTAGCCCTCCACCTGAAGGTGAAGCAGGGCGCCCCGCCCCGCCTCACGGACGCCCAGCGGCGGGCGGTCGAGGCGGTCCAGGCGACGGGCACGCCGGTCGTGGTCGTGGTCCTGGGCAACCCGTACGCCGCGGCCCTCGTGCCGGACGCGGCCGGCGTCGTGGTCGCCTACGACGAGACGCTCCGCACGGCCTCGGCCGTCGCCGACGTGCTCGCCGGGCGCCGCCCGGCGACGGGCCGCCTGCCCGTCGAGGTGCCGGGGCTCTAAGCCACCGCCCCGCCCGAGCCGTCGCCACCCCGCCCTCGTGGGCGGGGCGGCCTGCTGAGCTAGAACGTGAACCCGATGAGCCCGCGGCTCCGGCCGCCGCGGCTTCGGTAGGCGTCGAATCCGATCCCGCCGAGAGTCTCGGTGCTCACGAGCGGGACGCCGCCGTAGGGGCCGATCGCGAACCGGCCGCCGAACGCCTCGAACTCGGCCTGGAGGCCAAGGATGGCTCCGGCGTGCGCCCCTAGCTTCGCCCCGCGGTCGAACGCGAAGTCGCTGTCGTTGAGCGAGTACGTCGCCCCGCCGTAGAGGCCGCCCGTCGTGGCGAGCGACACGCCGCGGCCGAGGGCGAACCGGCGGGTAACGGAGCCTTCGAGGCGCGAGCCGACTCCGTTCGCCCGGTACTGCGCCACGTCGGCGCCCAGGCCGCGGTAGAACCCAAGGCCCCCGTTCAGGTCGAGGTTCAGCGTGGTCCGGTCGCTCAGCGCCCGCTCGTACTGGACTTCGGGGCCGATCACAAACGACGTGCTGATGTCGCCGAAGTCGCTGCGCGAGGCGTAGGCGCCGACGGAGAGGCCGCTGGGGAGGTGGTACCCGATGGCGCCGGTCCTCGTCGTGATCAGGCCGATGCCGCTGCCGCCGTAGCCGCCCGACGCGGAGACCTCTCCGAAGAAGCCGGTGGGGAGACTTCCAACGGGCGGGGCGGTCTCGGACGCCGCGGCCTCGGACGCGGGCGGGGTGGCGGGAGGCGCGGCCACCTGCGCGGCGGCGAGCGGGGCGAAGGTGAGGGCGAGGGCAGTAACGAGGAGCCGCATGAGGCAGAGAGGAGGTGAAGGAGTCCGCCTAACGGAGCCTCCTTCTGCCTCGTACGCCTCTCGCGGCCAGGGCACGCCGTTGTGCCACCCCGCCCCGCCCGCCCTCAGACCGCTGCCCGAGCCGCGTGGGCGGGGCGGCTCGGTCGCCTCCAAGCGCACGCGCGTTCCCTCCCCGCCCCTGGCGTCGCCGGTCACGACCCGTCGCGCTCGGGCGGGGCGGAGTCGGCCGACGGCGACAGGAGCGGCTCGGCCCACGCCGGCCCGAACACGGTCTCGCCGAGCGGCCGTCGCGGCTTGGGCGACGACGCGCGGGCGGCGAGGTCGGCCGGGACGAGGGCCGCGGGGTCCGGGGCGGGGTGGCCCAGCGCGAACGCGACCACGACCTCGAACGCGTCGGGCACGCCGAACGCCTCGGCCGCCGCCCCGCCCTCGACGCCGGCCATCTGGTGGAGGCCTAGGCCCCGCGTGGCCGCTGCGAGCGAGAGCGCGAGCCCAGCCGCGCCCAGGTCGTGGCGCCGGTGCCGGTTGTCCGCCCCGCCCCGCGCGAACGTGCGGGCGACGAGGCCGAGGCCGAGGACCGGCGCCGTCCGCGCCCAGGTCGGGTTGCGGCCGGTGAGCGCCGCCAGGATCGCCTGGTAGGCCGCGTCGCCGCGGCGGCCGACGACGAACCGCCACGGCTGCTCGTTGCGGCTCGACGGCGCCCACCGAGCGGCCTCGAATACGCGCGCGAGGTCGTCGTCGGAGACGGCCCGGCCGTCGAAGGCGTACGGGCTCCGGCGGCGGCGGAGGAGGTCGAGCAGGTCGTCGTACGACACGGGGCGGGGCGGGCTCAGGGGGGCAGGCGCCGTCTTCTGCGACCGCTCGCCGCCGCGGTTCCCCGCCCCGCCCGGGCGACTAGGCGTCGGCCCCGACCGCCTCGGCGACCGAGCCGAACCCGTCGCGCTCCAGCAGGCGCACGAGGCCGCGGTTGACGCGGCCGACCAGCCCCGGCCCCTCGTACACGAGCCCGGTGTAGACCTGGACGAGCGACGCCCCCGCCCGGATGCGGGCGTAGGCCGCCTCCGCCGAGTCCACGCCGCCCACGCCGACGATTGGGACTCGCCCGCCGGTCGTCCGGTAGAGGTGGCGCGCGAGCGCCGTCGCGCGCGCCGCGAGCGGCCGCCCGCTCAGGCCGCCCCGCCCGATGCGCCCCACGGCGTCGGGCGGGGTGGCGAGCCCGCCGCGGTCGGCCGCCGTGTTGGCGGTGATAAAGCCGACCACGCCCCGGTCGAGGCAGATCTGGACCAGCTCGTCCGTCGCCCCCACGTCGACGCCGCCCGTCGGCGGCGGCGACAGCTTGACGAGGAGCGGGGGGCTCGCCTTCGGCTCGCGGGACCGGGGACCGAGGACCGGGGGCTGGGAAGAACGTTTGCTCGGGTGCCGGTCACCTTCGGGGGCGGGGCGGGCGACACGTACCGCCCCGCCCACCTCGTCCGCCACCGCCGCGAGCAGCGCGTCGAGCGTGTCGGGCGCCTCGAAGGTCTTGCCCTCGGCCGTGTTCGGGCACGACACGTTGAGGGCGAGGTAGTCGGCCTGCGGGGCGAGCGCGCGGACCGACGCCCGGAAGTCCTCGACGCCGGCCGCGCCCAGGATGTCCGGGCTGTGCGTCTTCGCCACGTTCACGCCCACCACGAGCCCGGACGGGGCGGCGGTCGCGGCCAGCCGCGCGGCGACGGCGGCGGCGCCGTCGTTGTTCAGCCCCATCCGGTTGACGAGCGCGCCGTCGGCCGGCAGCCGGAACGCCCGGGGCCGCGCGTTCCCCGCGCTCGGCCGCGCGCTGACCGACCCGACCTCGGCGTGCCCGAACCCGAGCGCCGCCCACAGCCGCACGAGCTCGGCGTTCTTGTCGAACCCGGCCGCGAGCCCGACGGGGTTCCGAAACCGGAGCCCCCACACCGTCTGCTCCAGCCCGGCGTCCGCCGCCCCGAACAGGGCGCCCGTGAGGGCGGGGAGGCGCTGCCCGAGCCGCCCCGCCCGCACCGCGAGCCCGTGGGCGCGCTCGGCGTCGAGGCGGAACAGGAGCGGTCGGAGACGGCGGTACACCCTTCTGAATGCGGAATGGTGAATGCGGAAGGCGGAAGGGGCACGTCCGACCGCCCCGCCCAAGCTACCGTCCGACGAGTGCCCCAGTAGAGACCGCCCCGCCCCCTGCGAGCGGGGCGGGGCGGTCAGGCACTTTCCGCGTTCAGCACTCCGAATTCCACATTCGGATTACCATCCCGGCGTCAGGTTGAGGCCGAACACGCCGCGCCCGGCCGCGAGGTCGCCGTCGTCGCCCCAGCGCGAGAACGGGAAGGCGTAGTACGGCTCGACGACGAGCGCACCGAGCACGCTGACCCGGGCCGAGACGCCGGCCGAGAAGACGGGCCGCTGGTCCCCGAACGAGCGCCCAAAGCTCGGCCCGTCCGCGCCCGCGCTCGCCTGGAACCGCGAGATCGGGATCGTCCCCCACGCCATGCCCACGTCCGCGAACAGCGAGAGCTCGGTCGGGAGGTAGGGGAACGAGATCAGGCCGAGCTGGGGCACGCCGAGGAACGGCACGCGGACCTCGGCCGAGGCGACCGCCAGCTTGTTCCCGTACAGCCGCTCCTGGAAGTCCCCGAAGGCCCTGTTGTCCTCGAACGACCCGAACGAGTACCCGCGCACGTACTGGCCGTAGCCGATAAAGAGCGGGCTGAGCCGGAAGTTGTCGGCGTCGCCCCCGTACCGGCCAAAGTGGAGCGCGCGCACGGCGACCGTGAACGGCACGCGGCGCGGGAGGCCCGGGACGCGGACGACCTGGTAGCGCCGGGCGTCGGCCGTGATGGTCGCGTAGTCCAGCGACCCGAACGTGCCGTCCACGCCGAGGCGGTAGCGGTAGCCGCGGATGGGCGAGACGAACCCGAAGAACGAGGCGTCGCCCACGAACGAGGCCCCGGCCTCGGCGAGGTGGAGCGGGTCGGGGTCGAACCCCTCGAAGGGCTGCCGGCCCTCGAAAACGCCGAACCCGCTCGGGCCGCGCCGGAACGCGTCGTAGTCGAGGTCGAACCCGTACCGCCGGTAGCCGGCGTTGGCGTCGATCCGCTGGCTCTGATTGAGCGGGTACGATGCGAGCCCCCCAACCTGCGTGACGTACGTCCGGTAGTAGAGGCGCGTCCCGTAGCCGCCGGCCTCGGGCGGGGCGGCGCCATAGAACACCTGGAGGAACGGGATCTGCCCGACGATGGCCCCGTAGTTCAGGCGCCGGCCCCGGTTGAGGTAGAGGGCCTGCCCGCCGATGTCCTTGAACGTCCCGTTCGCGGCGACGGACACGCCGACGAGGTTGTCCGAGAGCTGGTCGGCGAACAGGAACGAGATGCCGCCGGCCACGCCGAAGCCCGAGTTGTAGAACGAGTCGTACCCGACGCCGACCTGGGGCTGCGAGATGTACTCGAGCGAGAGGCGCGGCGAGTACCCCCGCGTCGGGAACGTCTGCGCCACGGGGAGCCCGTCGGTCGCGTCGGCGAGGTAGGCCTGGATCGACGACGTCCCGATGGCCTCGACCGGCGGGAGCACGTCGGCGACGACCTCCTCCGGCGGGTCCCCGACGAGCGTCCCGACCGCCTCCTCGGCCGGCGTCCGGTACACCGAGTACCGCTGCGCCTCGAAGACGGAGTAGGCGAGCTCGCCGGTCTCGTCGGCCACCGAGAGCGCCGGCGAGAGGTCGGCGATGCCGGCCACGCCGGTCGCCAGGTTCGTCACCTGGTAGCGGTCGCCGGTCGCGACGTCGTAGCGGTAGACGTCGTTGAACCCGGCCCGGTCCGAGATAAAGTAGAGGCTCTGCCCATCGGGGCTCCACGCCGGGTTGATGTGCTTGACGTCGTCGAAGAGGTCGAGCACCTCCACCCCGCCCGTCGCCACGTCGTAGAGCGCGATCTGCACGGGCGAGAACGTGAGGCGGACAAAGTCGGTCTCGGGGCCGCGGTCGGTGACGAACGCGATCTGCGAGCCGTCCGGGCTCCAGGCCGGCTGGATGTCGGCGTAGCGGTCGTTCGTGAGCTGGGTCACGACGCCGTCGTCCGCCCCGCCCACGCCCACCGCGTACAGGTCGGAGATCCCACCCTGGACGCCGGCGAACACGATCGTCGAGCCGTCCGGGCTCCACGACGGGTCCTTGATGGCGCCGATGCCCTCGACCGTGAGGCGCTTGACGACGTCGCGGTTCTCGACGTCGAGGACGGCGATCTCGTTGTCGCCGCCGGCGAACACGACGTAGGCGAAGTAGCGGCTGTCGGGGCTCCAGGTGCCGGCGCTCTCGATAAAGCGGATGGCGTCGAAGTGCGTGTTGGTCCCTACCGACTCCAGCTTCGTCAGCACCTCGCCCGTCTCGGCGTCGGCCAGGAACAGGTCGATCCCGAACAGGTCGAGCTCGGAGAGGAAGGCCACGTAGCGGCCGTCGGGCGAGAGCTGCGGGGCGATGTTGGTCCCGCCCGTCTCGCGCTCGCGGGCCAGGAGCCGCGTGGCGTCGATGGTGGGGAGCGAGTCAGGATAGGCGAGGTAGCGGGGCGGCCCCGGTCGCTCGCCCTCGGCGAACGCTTCGGCCCGCTCGCGGCGCTCCTCGGCGATGTCCTCGAGCTCCTCCGGGGTGCGGGGCGGCCGGGGCACCGAGCGGCCCGCCGCCGGGGGCACGAGCGTCGCGCGGAGCGCGCGCTCCCACTGCGCCGAAATGCTGTCGGGGCGGACGCCGGTGACGGCGACGAGGGCCGAGTCGAGCGGCATGTCGAGCGCCGTGCGGAACAGCTGGACGCCGGCCTCGTCGCCGTAGGTGCCGCCGACGTAGGCCCAGAACGGCTGCCCGTACTGGTACTCGTTGTAGCGGCCCGAGCGCTGGAGCTCGTCGAGCGTCGGGAAGTCGTCGCGGAGCACGGCGTCGCGCATCCACATGGCCGTCAGCGCGTCCCGGCGCCCGACCGAGTAGTACTCGGCCATCCCCTCGATGACGAAGAGCGGGAGCCGGACGAACTGGGCGAACCGGCCCGACGTCCGCGCGATGTCGTACTGGAACTGGTGGACGAGCTCGTGGCCCAGCACGTGGTCGGTCGCGGCGTACGTCGAGGCGACCGGGAGCACCACGCGGAGCCGGGCGCCCTCGGTCACGCCCTGCGTGCCCTCGCCGATGTTGGCGATGTTCGTCTGCCGGAAGTCGGCGTCGTCGGCGTAGAGCACGATCGACTTGCGGTCCTCGAACTGGTGGTCGAGGATCGTCGAGAGCCGGTCGTACCACCGCTCGGCCATCCGCGCCACGTCCTGGACCGACTGGTCCATGCCCTCGTAGTAGTAGATGTCGAAGTGCTCGGTCTCGAGCACCTGGAAGTCGAAGGTGTCGTAGCGGACCTTGTTGCGGCCGAAGTACTGGGCCTGGGCCGCCGGCGCGAGGGCCAGGACCGTGGCGGCGAGGAGCAGGCCGTGGACGAGGCGGCGGGCAGTAGGGCGCATGGGGGCGGGGGGTTGAGGCAGGGCCGGGCGGGGCGGCGGCCGCGTCACGGGGGGCACGCGGAAAGGCCCCGGGGCGTCTCCTGCGTCCGGTTCTAACCGGGCGCCCGGGGGCGGGTTCTAGCGGAGTTCTCACGGACCCCTCAACACACCCCCGGGAGGGGCCTGAGCGGGCGGGGCGGCCCCGCCCACCTCACGTCCTGCCCGTCCACCTGCCGCACGAACCGCCGGGCGGCGGCGTTCGTATCTGTGGACGCGGGCGCCCCCCTTTTTCCACCCCGCCCCGGCCGCGAGGGGGACCGCGTGCGGAGCCGCCCCGCCCGACCCGCCCCTCTTCCTCCGCCCCCGCCTATGCCCACGCTCGCCGCCACCGCCCGCGACGACGCCCAGGTCCGCTACCGGATCTTCAGCGTCGTGGTCCTGGCCGTCCTCGCGTTCCTCGCCGCCCGGCTCGTCCAGATGCAGCTGCTCGACACGGAGCAGTACGCGACCGAGGCCGAGGGCAACGCCATCGAGACCAAGATCGTCCGCCCCGCCCGGGGCTACATCTACGACCGGAACGGGGTGCTCCTCGTCGACAACGAGACGACGCTGAGCGTGACCGTGGCCCCGCGGTACTTCGACGAGGCCGACCTCCCGCTCGTGGCCGAGCTGGCGGGGCGGCCGCTCGACGAGGTGGCCGCGCGGTACGCCGAGATCACGGCTCGGAGCCGGTACCAGGAGGACGTCCTGCTCAAGAACGTCCCGTTCTGGACGTTCGCGCGGCTCCAGGAGAACCAGTACCGCCTGCGCGGGATCGGCTTCCGCGAGGACCAGCAGCGGCGGTACCACTCGGACGCGAAGCTCACGCACGCGCTCGGGTTCGTGAACGAGATCAACGAGGACGAGCTCGACCGGATGGAGGAGCAGGGGTTCCGGCTGGGCGACCGGATCGGGAAGACCGGGCTCGAGGCCGAGTACGAGCCCATCCTGCGCGGCCGCGTCGGCCGCGAGTTCTGGCTCGTCAACGTCCACGGCATGGACGTGCAGCCGTACGAGGGCGGGGCGGAAAACGTCGAGCCCCAGTCGGGCGCGGCGCTCACGCTGGCCGTCGACGCCTCGGTCCAGGCGCTCGCCGAGAGCCTGTTCGTGGACAAGCGGGGCGGGGCGGTCATGATCGACGTGAACACGGGCGGGATCATCTCGATGGTCTCGGCGCCGGACTTCGACCTCGACATCTACCGCGACGGGTTCACGCAGGCCGAGGTCGACTTCCTCTACCGGAACCCCCAGAAGCCGGACTTTAACCGGGCGACCCAGGCGAGCCTCCCGCCGGGCTCGACGTGGAAGCCGTTCATGGCCGCCGTCGCGCTCGAGGAGGGCATGATCAAGCCCGAGACCACGCTCTACTGCCCCGGCGGCTACCGGATCGGCGGCCGGCTCTACCGCTGCCACGGCGGCGCCCACGGCGACATCGCCGTCGAGGACGCCATCCGCGTCTCGTGCAACACGTTCTTCTTCCGCCTCATGAACGACACGTTCGTGAACGCGGAGCACCCCGAGGGCATCACCATGGACCTCGACCGCTTCGGCTACTGGACGCGGCAGTTCGGGTTCGGCCAGCTCGCCCCGCTCGACATCCCCAACCAGGGGCCGGGCCTCATCCCGGACTCGTCGTACTACGACGAGCGGTGGCCGGCGGGCTGGGGGCCGGGCTACACGGTGAACCTCGGGATCGGCCAGGGCAACATGGGCACGAGCCCGCTCCAGCTCGCCCGCTACACGGCGGCCGTCGCCAACGGCGGCACGCTCGTGACGCCCCACTTCGTCAAGTCCATCACGGACCCGGCCACGGGCGTGACGCGAGAGCCCGCGTACAAGCGGCCGAGCCAGATCCCGATCGAGCCCCGCAACTTCGCCGTCGTCCGCGCCGGGATGCGCGAGGTGGTCGAGGGCGCCGGGACGGCGCGGCGCGCGCGGATCGACGCCGTGGACGACTTCCCCAAGATCCCCGTCGCCGGCAAGACCGGCACGGCCGAAAACCCGCGCGGCAAGGACCACTCGGTCTTTATCGCCTACGCCCCGGCCGACGACCCGCAGGTGGCCGTCGGGGTCATCGTCGAGAACGCCGGGTACGGCGGGACGGCCGCGGCGCCGATCGCGAGCCTCATGATCGAGCAGTACTTCCGGGGGACCGTCACGCGGCCCCAGCTCGTCGAGTTCGTCCGCGCCCAGCGCTCGGTCGGCCGGATTTGATCAGGAGGACCTGATCGGGAACGAGGAAAGGGGAACTGGGAAATGGCAGACCACGCAAGGTGCCGCCCCACTCGATCCCTCACCGTTACTCCTCTTCCGATTTCCCCTTTCCCATTGCCCATTTTCCTAGATGCGTAGCTGGTATAAAAACCTCGATTGGGTCTCGCTCGCGCTGTGGGCGGCGCTGGCCTCGATCGGGCTCGTCGCGATCTACAGCGCGACGCACGGGCCGGCCAAGGAGTTCTTGCTCGAGTCGGTCCAGCAGAACTTCAACCGGCAGCTCCAGTGGGTCGGCATCTCGGCTGCGTTCCTGGGCATCATCCTGCTCCTCCCCGCCCGGTTTATCGTGCGGATGGCGCCCGTGGCCTACGCCTTCTGCATCGGGCTGCTCGTGGCCGCGCTCGTGTTCGGGCGCGTGATCAACGGGGCGCAGAGCTGGCTCCAGATCGGGCCGGTCTCGCTCCAGGTGGCCGAGATCGCCAAGGTGGGGACCGTCCTCGCGGTCACGGCGCTCCTGTCGCGGAAGGAGGCCCGGCGCGGGAGCATCCCCTACCTCATCGGCGCCGTCGTGCTCATCCTGATCCCGGCCGTGCTCGTCGTGATGCAGAACGACACCGGGACCGGCCTCGTGTTCCTGGCGCTCATCCCGGTCATGATGTTCTGGAGCGGGGTGGTCCCGCTGACGTGGATGGCGATGCTCGCGGCCCCGGTCGTGGCTGTCTACCTCGTCATCGTCAACCCGACCTACGCCGCCCTCTTCGTGGCCCTCGCGGCGGCGGGGATGGTGCTGTGGACGCGGTCGCGGGCGATGGGCGCGCTCATGGTGGCCGTCGCGGGCGGGGTGGCGATCGCGGCCTACGTAGGTCTGTTCCAGATCCTTGAGCCGCACCAGGTCGACCGGCTCGTGGCCTTCGACGACCCGGAAGCGTTCCGCTACGGGGCCGGCTTCCACGTGATCCAGGCCAAGGCCGCGATCGGGTCGGGCGGCCTCTTGGGCAAGGGGTTCACGAACGGGACGCAGACGCAGCTGGCTTACATCCCCGAAAACTCGACCGACTTCGTCTACACGATCATCGGCGAGGAGTTCGGGTTCGTGGGCGCCATGCTGGTGCTGGTCCTGTTCGCCTTCCTGCTGATCCGGCTGGCGGGGCTGGGCGTGCAGGCCGGGTTCGCGCTGCCGCGCCTGTTCATCGCCGGCGTGACGGGGATCTTCCTCGTCCACATCCTGATCAACGTCGGCATGACGATCGGACTCATGCCGGTCATCGGTATCCCGCTCCCGTTCATCTCGTACGGCGGCTCGGCGCTCCTGGCGAACACGACCATGCTGGCGATCGCGCTCAACCTGCACGCGCGCCGCGACGAGTTCGCGGTGTACTCCTAACCGCCCCGCCCTGCCCGCAGCGAGGGCGGGGCGGCTACCGCTCGGCCAGGCGCCGGACCGCCCCGCCCGGCGGGGCGAACGGGACGAGCGCCCCGTACGGCACGCCCACGTCGAAGGCGCCGGCCACGTGCGGCGCGAGCTGGTACGGCGGGACGTGGACGCGGAGCGAGTCGGCCCCGAGCGTGAACGCGAGGCGGCCCTCGCGGATGGGGCCGAGCCCCTCGGAAAAGAACCCGTTATGGGCGCGGACCGAGTCGACCGTCGTTTCGAGGCCGCGGGCGAGGCGCGTCACGACGGCGCGCTCGACGTAGGCGGCGAGCGTGTCGCCGGCCGGCGCGTTCGAGGCGAACAGGTCCGCAAAGAGGACCGGCCGGCCGGTCGTGAGGTCGAAGGTGAGCGGCTGGAAGAACGTGTTGCCGTGCGCCCCGCCCGTGAAGGCGTAGACGTCGACGAGGGCGCTGAACAGGTCGTCGGTCACGAGCACGCGGTCGTAGCCGCCCGTGACGTCGACCACGTAGGCCGGCGAGACCTCGCCTGGGGGCGGGGCGGAGTCGGGGCGGAAGGCGTCGGCGAGGGCCTCGACCGAGTCGCGGACGGCCGCGTTCACGGCTCGGACTGTGGGCGGCACGGGCTCACCGGCCGCCCCGGTCAGCTGCGGGTACCCGATGCGGACCGTGTACCGAAGCGCGGGCTCACCGCGCAGCACGGAGTCGGCGCGGACCGAGAGCGACGGCCTGTGACGGACAACCGGGCCCGACGGGTCGGCCCCACACGCGGCGAGCGCCCCGGCCCAGACCGACGCCGCCAGCAGGGCGAGGGCGGGGCGGAAAAGGGCCGCGGCGCGGGGGCGGGGCGGAGGCTGCGGCATGGGTGAAGACGGGGCGGACCGGGAGGCGGAGCGGGGTGGCCCCGAAACGCCCCGGTTAGCTTGAGCGGTCCCCGCCCCGCCCGTCGGGCCTGCCCACGGTGGGTGGGCTCGCTCGCCCCACCCCGCCCCGCCCTCTGGGCCTGTCCGATGGAGAGCCACCTCGCCGAGAGCGTCCGCGCCGCGCTCGCCCAGCTTCCCGACCTGCCCGACGGCTTCGACGCCGGGGCGGTCGAGGTCGAGTTCCAGACGCCGAACGACGCCTCGCACGGCGACCTCGCCACGAACGTGGCCCTCCAGCTGGCCCGGCCGCTGAAGCGCGCGCCGCGCCAGATCGCCGAGGGCATCGTCGCGCACTGGACGCCGGACCCCGCCCGCGTCGAGGCCGTCGAGGTGGCCGGGCCGGGCTTTATCAACGTCCGCTTTGCGAGCGCGCACCTGGCCGAGGGGCTCGCCCAGATCCTCGACGCCGGCGCCGACTGGGGGCGGACCGACACTCACGCGGACGAGACGGCGCTCGTCGAGTACGTCTCGGCCAACCCGACCGGCCCGCTGACGGTCGGCCACGGGCGGAACGCGGTCCTGGGCGACACGCTCGCCAACCTCCTCGCATGGACGGGCTACGGCGTCACACGCGAGTACTACTTCAACGACGCCGGCCGCCAGATGCGGGTGCTGGGCGAGAGCGTCCGCGCGCGGTACCAAGCCGCCGTCCGGCCGGACACGCCGACGAAGGAGATCGAGGGCGGGGTGGTCGTCCCCGAGTCGTTCCCCGAGGACGGCTACCGCGGCGCGTACATCACGGACATCGCACGGGCGCTGGCCGACGGTCACGGCGACGCCCTTTTGGATGCCCCGGACGAGGCGCCGTTTACGGCGGCGGCGCGCGACGCCATCTTCGCCGAGATCGAGGCCACGCTCGCCCGGCTCGGCGTGCGCATGGACGAGCAGTTCAACGAGCGCACGCTCTACGAGAGCGGGGCGGTGTGGGAGGTCGTGGACCGCCTCAAAGAGGCCGGCCTCGCCTACGAGCGCGACGGCGCCACGTGGTTCAAGACGAGCGCGCTGGGCAAAACCGAGGTGACGCGCGAGGGCGGGGAGGAGGGCAAGGACG
Source organism: Rubrivirga litoralis (assembly GCF_031846415.1). Taxonomy (NCBI): domain Bacteria; kingdom Pseudomonadati; phylum Rhodothermota; class Rhodothermia; order Rhodothermales; family Rubricoccaceae; genus Rubrivirga; species Rubrivirga litoralis. The sequence goes on from NZ_JAVRHT010000021.1 coordinate 66,673, forward strand.
TCGTGCTCGTCAAGTCGTCGGGCGAGCCCACGTACCGGCTCCCGGACATCGCGTACCACCTGGACAAGCTGGGCCGCGGGTTCAGCCTCGTGCTCGACGTGTTCGGCGCCGACCACATCGCGACCTACCCCGACGTCGTCCGCGGCGTCGAGGCGCTGGGCGCCGACGCGGGGAAGATCGACGTGGTCGTCTACCAGTTCGTCACGCTGGTCCGCGGCGGCGAGCCGGTCAAGATGTCGACGCGCAAGGCCAACTACGTCACGCTCGACGAGCTGATGGACGAGGTCGGGGCCGACGTGGTCCGGTTCTTTTTCCTCATGCGGAGCCCGAACACGCACCTGGACTTCGACCTGGACCTGGCCAAGGAGGCGAGCGACAAGAACCCCGTGTTCTACCTCCAGTACGCCCACGCGCGCATCGCGTCGATCGAGCGGAAGGCCGAGGAGACCGGGCTCGTCGCCGAGGGCGGGGCGGACCTCGGGCTCCTCACGCACGCGTCGGAAGAGGCGCTGGTCAAGACGCTCCTCCAGTTCCCCGACGAGGTCCGCGCGGCGGCCGAGGCGCGGGCGCCGCACCGGCTGGCGTCGGTGTACCTCCGCGACGTGGCGACGGCGTTCAACGCGTTCTACCGCGACTGCCGGATCGTGGGCGAGGCGCCGGACCTCGCGGCGGCCCGGCTCTCGCTCGCGCGCGCGGCGCGGACGACGCTCGCGAACGGGCTCGCCGTGCTCGGCATCTCGGCGCCGGACCGGATGTAGGGGCGGGGCGGGCCGCGCTCCACCCCGCCCGCGCTTCCTCCCGCTCGTGCCGCCCCGCCCGCGCTCCCCCCGTCCGTGCGCCCATCGCAGAGGCTCCGCCTCCGCTCCGAAGCGCTCGGACTGTCCCCCTCACGCGTGAGGGGGACAGCTTTGCTCCCCTGAGCGCAGCGATGGGAGCAAAGCGGGGGGAGTGTGTGCCGTGCCCGCCCCGCCCGCAACACGGGGGCGGGGCGGCCGTACCGCGCAGGACCACCCCGCCCTTTGGGACCGCCCCGACCGACCATGGAACCCCGCACGATCAAGACCGGCCCCTACGACTCCGATTTCGACGGCGACGGCCTGCTGTCGCCGACCAAGGACGAGCGGATGTGGGCGATGGTCGCCCACCTCTCGGCGTTCGCCACGTTCGTGCTCCCGTCGTTCGGGCAGATCGTCGGCCCGCTCGTCGTCTGGCTCGTCAAGCGCGACAGCTCGGCGTTCGTGGCCGACCAAGCGAAGGAGGCCCTCAACTTCCAGATCACGATCACGCTCGCGTTCGTCGCCGCTGGCATCCTGGCCTTCGTCCTCATCGGTATCCCGATGCTCGTCGTGCTCGGGCTCGCGTGGCTCGTGCTGACGGTTGTGGGCGGCGTGCGCGCGAACGAAGGCGTGCGGTACCGCTACCCGCTCACGGTCCGCTTCGTGAAGTAGAACGCGGGCGGGGTGGAGCGCGTTGGTCGGGCTGTCCTGCCCCCGCCCCGCCCGTGCTCGTCTCCGACCTCCCCACGCCCGCGCTCCTCGTCGACCGCGCCCGGCTCCACGCCAACCTCGACGCGGCGCAGGCCCGGGCCGACGCGCTCGGGGTCGCGCTCCGGCCCCACGCCAAGACGCACAAGAGCCCGGACCTCGCGCGACTCCAGGCCGAGCGCGGCGCGCGCGGGCTGACCGTCGCGACGACCGACGAGGCCGAGGCGTTCGCGGCGGCCGGGTTCGACGACATCCGCGTGGCGACGCCCGTCGTGAGCGCCGGCAAGCTGGCCCGGCTCGCGCGGCTCCAGGGCGAGGGCGTTCGCGTCTCGTTCACGGTCGACAGCGCGGCCGGCGTGGCCCGCGCGAGCCGCGCGTTCTCCGAGGCGGGGCAGACGGCCGAGGTGCTCATCGAGGTCGACTCCGGCCACGGCCGGTGCGGCGTCGAGTGGGACGACCGCCCCGCCCTCGCCCAGCTCGGCGCCGTCGCGGGCGGGGCGGAGGCCGTCCAACTCGTCGGCGTGCTCACGCACGGCGGCATGTCGTACGACGGGCCGCGCGCGGGCGAGACGGCCGACGACGCGCTCCAGCACGCGGCCGACGCCGAGCGCGACCGCGTGCTCGCGGCGGCCGAGGCGCTCGTCGAGGCGGGCTGGCTGGACGCCGCGACGGCCGAGGTCTCGATCGGCTCGACGCCCGCGTTCGGCCGGTTCCGGCCCGCCGAGGGCGGGGGGCGGGGCGGGCTCCGTGTGACCGAGGCGCGGCCCGGCACCTACGTGTTCTACGACGCCGGCCAGGTCGCGCTGGGCGCCGCGCGGCTCCAGGACTGCGCCCTCCTCTGCGTCGGGACCACGCTTTCGGTCCGCCGCGACGACGACGGGACGGAGCGGACGATCACCGACGCGGGCAAAAAGGTCCTGACCAGCGACGGCGGGGCAGGGCTCGCCGGCTTCGGGACCGTCCTCTACAGCCCGCGCACGATGATCGCGCACCCCCACGCCCGCGTCACGACGCTCAGCGAGGAGCACGGGTTCGTCGACACGCCGGGCGGGGCGATCTGGGAGGTCGGCGACCCCGTGTTCGTCGTGCCCAACCACGCCTGCGTCGCCGTCGCCACGCGGCGCGAGCTGTTCGTGGTCGACGGCGACGAGGTGGTGGAGAGCTGGGAGACCGTCGCGCGCTAGCCGCCCCGCCCACGGGATGGGGGATGGGGATCGCGCGGGCGGGGTGGCGCCCGTTTTGTTCCGCCCCGCCCGACAGCAGGCACCCGTAGGGACACGACTCGTCGTGTCCAGGGCAGGCGGGGCGGTTTTTAGACGCCGCCGCCCCGCCCGGTGCCGCCCCGCCCGCACGTCGCGCCCCAACGGCGTTGCGTGCAACGCCGCTACGGCGACCGCCCCGCCCGTGCGTGGGCGGGGTGGT
>NZ_JAVRHT010000022.1:0-62087 GCF_031846415.1 Rubrivirga litoralis
AAAATCAGCCGGTCGCCAACTTGTATGCACAGATGATCGCTTGGGTTCAGGCAAACAAGCAGTTCTCCGACGCTGCTAAAGCCGAGTTCGCCTCTGTTGCGGACGGCTGGCTCGCCGCATACGCTCATGCCAACAGCTGCACCATAATTACGGAGGAAAAATTTATTCACAACATAAGAAAGCGGGTACCCATTCCGAATGTCTGTGATGAATTTGACATCCCGTACACGGACACGTTCGATATGCTTCGCTCTTTGGGTTGCCAGTTTACCTCGTAAGCCAGCCTTGTGGCCAAGCTGCACAACCTGCGGCTGCAGGCCGGCAATGGGCTCCAGCGCCCTTGCTTCGTCCGGGCCTCGGCGTCTACGTTGCCATTCCGACCGTTCGCGGTCGCTGCCCATTGCGGCTGAGCCGCCCACTGTTAGGCCTCGCCCCGCCCGCCGTATAAGCGGGCGCTCCGTGGGCGGGGCGGCTACGCCAGCCGTTCGCGGAGCAGCGTCTGCACCTTCTGCGGGTTCGCCCCCTTGCCCGCGCGGCGCATGGCTTGGCCCACGAAAAAGCCGAACAGCTTCGTCTCGCCGGCTTGGTAACGCGCGACCTCGTCCGGGTTCTCATCGAGGGCCGCGTCGACGGCCGGCGCCAGCGCCTCGGCGTCGTGGATGGCCGCCAGCCCGCGGGCCGCGACGACGTCCTCGGCCGCCCCGCCCTCGGCGGCGAGCGCGGCGACGGCCTCGGCGGCCGCGTTGCGCGTGAGCGCCCCGGCCTCGACCATGCGGAGGACGGCGGCCAGCGACACGCCCGTCGCCCGGGCCGTGGCGACGGGCGCCTCGCCCAGCGCGCGCCGCAGGTCGTGGACGAGCACGGCGCCGGCCTCGCGCGGCGCGTCGTGCTCGGCGACTGTCTCCTCGAACAGAGCGAGCAGGTCGGCGTCGGCGGCCAAGACCGCCGCCTCCTCCTCGCCTACGCCCCGCCCGACGAGCACGTCGTAGCGCCCGCGCTCCTCGTCAGTCAGCGCGCTCGCTGGGTCGCGCGGGCCGGCGTCCCGTGCCGGGGCGGCCGCCTTCTCCGGGCGGGGCGGGGCGGGGGCCGCCTTCTTGCCCCAGCTGTCGCGGAGCGCCACGATCCGGTCGAACACGAGCGCGTCGGGCGCCGAGTCGACGGGGTCCCGCCAGAAGTAGCCCAGGCGCTCGAACTGGTACCGCGTGTCGGGCGCGTCGTCGGCGACGCTGGGCTCGACGTAGCCGCCCCGCTCGACGAGCGAGTCCGGGTTGAGCTCGTCCAGAAAGTCCTCGCCGGGCTGGGGGACCGTGAACAGCCGGTCGTAGAGGCGGAAGGTGGCGGGGCGGGCGTCGGCCGCATTCGCCCAGTGGACCACGCCGGCCACGCGGCGGCCTTCGGGCTCGGCGTCGAGCGTGTCGAGGTCGGCCGTCGCCCGCACGGCGACTACCCCGCCCGCGTCGTCGGTCTCGATGTCCGTCACGCGGACGACGTAGCCGTGGCGGAGGCGGACCTCGGCGCCGGGCGCCAGCCGGCGCCACCCCTTCGGCGGGTCGACGGAGACGTCGTCGCGCTCGACGTAGAGGTCCGGCCCGAGCGTGAGCGCCCGCGTGAGGGGCGCGCCCTCGGGCGGGGTGACGTCGTGGGGCCAGTAGGGGGCCTCGACCGTGACCGCCGCGTCCAGGTTCTCGACCGTCAGCGGGACCGGGTCGGTCACCGCCATCACGCGCCGGGCCACGCCGTTCAGGTCGTCGCGGACGGCGTACTCGTACTGCGGGTACTGGACGCTCCCGTTCACCTTCGTCACGCCCAACCCGTCGAAAAACGACCGGATGGCCTGCGGGCGCACGCCGCGCCGCCGCTGGCCCGCGATCGTCGGCATCCGCGGGTCGTCCCAGCCCGAGACCGCCCCGCCCTCGACGAGCGCGCGGAGCTTGCGCTTGCTGGTGACGGTGTAGTCCAGGTTGAACCGGGCGAACTCGTACTGGTGGTTCCTCGGCTCCGCGATCCCGATGGCGTCGAGGTACCAGTCGTAGAGCGGCCGGTTGACGTCGAACTCCAGCGTGCAGACCGAGTGCGTGACGCCCTCGATGGCGTCGCCCTGGCCGTGCGCCCAGTCGTAGAGCGGGTAGACGTGCCAGTCGTCGCCGCGCCGGTAGTGGCCGGCGTTCCGGCGGACCCGGTACATGATCGGGTCGCGGAGCTTCATGTTCGGGTGCGCCATCGGCCCGTGCTCCGTGTCGATCCGCGCGCGGAGCACGTAGGCGCCGTCCGGGTGTTCGCCGCGGCGCATCTCGTCGAGCAGGCGCAGGCTCTCGGCGGCGGGCCGGTCGCGGTCCGGCGACGGCGTCCCGGGCTCGGTGACGGTCCCCCGCCCCGCCCGGATCTCGTCGTCCGTCTGGCCGTCGACGTAGGCCAGTCCCTTGTCGACGAGCTCGACGGCCCAGGCGTAGAGCTGCTCGAAGTAGTCGGACGCGAAGCGGACCTCGGCGGGCTCGAAGCCCAGCCACCGCACGGCGTCTTCGAGAGCGCGCGCGAACTCCAGGCTCTCGCCCTCGGGGTTCGTGTCGTCGTAGCGGAGGTTGGTGGCCCCGCCGAACTCGGCGGCGAGCCCGAAGTTGAGGCAGATCGACTGGGCGTGCCCCAGGTGCGGGTACCCGTTGGGCTCGGGCGGGAACCGCGTGACCACGCGCCCGCCGTGACGCCCGGCGGCGACGTCGGCGGCGACGATGTCGCGGAGGAAGTTGGACGGGCGGGGCTCGGTCTCCACGGGCGGACGGCGGGGGCGGGGCGGTCGGGGGCCGCCACGATAACGCCGCCCCGCCCGAGCGCCACGCCGGGGCGGGGTGGAGACCGGGCGGAATCGGGCGGGGCGGGGGGGATGCGGGGCGGGCAGAGCCGGGCCGCCCCGCTCTGGCGCTGGGAGGCGTCGAGCCGCTCCCGTACGCCTCGGCACCCCCTGCTTTTCGGCCGGTCGCTGCGCTCCCAGGTCGAAAAGCTGTCCCCCTTGAACAAGCAGGGCCGGTACGTTCTGACACAGCCTCTCCTCCTTTGTCATCCTGAGCGTAGCGAAGGATCTCGACGCGGCCCCCGAGTCGTCGCCGGGACGTCCTGAGGGCGCCGCTCGCCCCTCCTGGATCCCCGCCTGCGCGGGGATGACGTCTATTTTAGGGCTTGTTTGGTGCTGAACTACAGAACTTAACAGCCCTGCCCTTGAAGAGGGGGGCAGTCCGAGCGCTCTTGAGCGAAGCGGTGGGCGGGCGGACGGGGGGTGCGCTCGGGCGGGGCTGCCCGCTCGACCGCCCCGCCCTCGTGCGGGCCACGTGGGGGCGGGGCGGCCACCCCGCCCGCCCCCGCGCCGGGGCGGCTACCGGAGCCGGTCCCAGAGGTACCCGTAGGTCACCGCCGTCGTCGTCGCCCGCTGCTCCGGCGTCACGCCCGACCCGTGGCCGCCCTCGGTGTTCTCGAAGTAGCGGACCGGGTGCCCCAGCGACTCCATGAGCGCCGCCATCTTCCGCGCGTGGCCCGGGTGCACGCGGTCGTCCCGCGTCGTCGTGGTGAAGAGCGGGACCGGGTAGTCGGCGTCCGCGTCGACGTTCTGGTACGGGCTGTATTCGCGGATAAAGGCCCAGTCGTCCGGGTCGTCGGGGTCGCCGTACTCGGCCATCCAGCTCGCGCCGGCCAACAGCTTGTGGTACCGCCGCATGTCGAGGAGCGGGACGCCGACGACGACGGCCCCGAACAGGTCGGGCCGCTGCGTCATCGCCGCGCCGACGAGGAGGCCCCCGTTCGAGCCGCCCATGATGCCGAGGTGCTCGGGCGACGTCACGCCGCGCGCGACGAGGTCCTCGGCGACGGCGACGAAGTCGTCGAACGCCCGCTGGCGGTTCTCGCGCTGGGCCGCCCGGTGCCACGCCGGCCCGAACTCGCCGCCGCCCCGGATGTTGGCGAGCGCGTAGACGCCGCCCCGCTCCAGCCACGCCGCGCCCGTGACCTCGTTGTACGACGGCGTGAGGGCGACCTCGAACCCGCCGTAGCCGTAGAGCAGCGTTGGGCTCTGGCCGTCGAGGTCGGCGCCCTCCTTGGCGACCAGGAAGTAGGGGACGCGCGTGCCGTCGTCCGACGTGGCCTCGTGCTGCTCCACCACGAGCCCCGAGGCGTCGAACCGGGCGGGGAGGGAGCGGACCGACTCGGCCGAGCCGTCGGGCTGGGCGAGGTAGAGCGTCGTCGGCTGGAGGAACGAGCTGTAGGCGAAAAAGAAGCGGTCGTCGTCGTCGCTCGCGCTCACCACGTCGACGCTCCCCAGCGGCGGCGCCTCGACCCGGTCGCCGTCCCACCGCTCGCCGTCCCACCGGAACCGGCGGAGCTCGCTGGACACGTTGTCGAGGAGCGAGACGAGCACGTAGTTCTCGGTCGTCGCCGTGCCCTCGACCGTCTGCCGCTCCGACGGCGCGAAGACGACCTCGAAGTCCCGGTCGCCCGCGAGGAAGTCCTCGTAGCCGATCCCGAGCAGCGCGCCCTGCGGGTACGTCTGGCCCCCGATCTCCCACTCGGAGCGGAGGTAGACGGTCAGCCGGTCGGCCACGAATCCGGCGTCGGCGTCGGCCGGGAGGTCCAGGAGGACGGGGCTCCCGTCGCGGAGGACGTAGGTCTCGCCCTCGAAAAAGCTGGGCCGGCGGACGACGACCGGGACCGTCTCGCCGCCCCGCCGGAACGACGCGGCCCACACGCCGACGTCGTCCGGCTCGCCCTCGTAGACCGTCTCGGCGCTGGCCAGCGGCGTCCCCCGCCGCCACCGCTTGACGACGCGCGGGTAGCCCGACGTCGTCATCGAGCCGTCGCCGAAGTCGGTCGCGACGAGCACCTCGTCCTCGTCGATCCAGGCCGTCGCGCCCTTGGCCTCGGGAAGAAGAAAGCCGCCGTTCACGAACGCCTTGTCCTCGACGTCGAACTCGCGCGTCTCGACCGCGTCCGCCCCGCCCCGCGACAGGCGGACGAGGCAGCGCCGGCCCTCGGGCTCGAGGCACGACGCTCCCTTGTAGGCCCAGTTCACGCCCTCGGCCTCGCCCAGGGCGTCGACGTCGAGGAGCGTCTCCCACGTGGGGTCGCCGCCCAGGTAGTCGTCCCACGACGTCCGCCGCCACAGGCCGCGCGGGTTGTCGTCGTCGGTCCAGAAGTTGTACAGCCAGTCGCCGCGGATGGACGGGAAGGGCACGCGGTCGGTGGCCGTGAGGAGTTCGAGGGTCCGGTCGTAGATCGGGCCGTAGTCCGGGCCGGCCCGGTAGTGGTCGAGCGTCTCGGCGTTGCGGGCCTCGACCCAGGCGAGCGCCGAGTCGCCCTCGACGTCTTCGAGCCAGAGGAACGGGTCGCTATCCGGGCGGGGCGGGGCGGCGTCTTGGGCGGTCACGGGCAGGGCGAGCAGGGCGAGTCCGAGGGCGGCGGCGGGGCGGAGCATGGCGGACGGGGCGGGGTGGGGGCACAGGATACTCTGCCGCCCCGCTCGCGCCGCGCGCCGCGTGCTCCGGGCGGAGCGGCTACCGGCGGTAGGTTCGCCGGCCCTCCGCCCACCCCGCCCATGAGAGGCCGCGGCCCCGCCCCGCCCCCCGGCCCCGATCCGTTCGCGGACGGGCTCCCCCCGCTCGACGGCGACCGCGTCCGCCTGCGGGCGCCGCGGCCGGCCGACGCCGCCGACGTGCTCGCCGTGTTCGGCGACGCCGGCCACCTCCGCTACTGGAGCCACGGGCCGCTCGCCGACCTCGACGCCGCGCGCGCCTACGTCGACGGCATCGGGGCGGGGTGGCGCGAGCGGCGGCTGTTCCAGTGGGCCGTCACCGAGCCGCCCGACGACCGGCTCGTGGGGACGGTCACGCTCGTGGACTGGGACCGCGAGCACCGCCGCGCCGAGGTCGGGTTCATCCTCCACCCCGCCTACGCCGGGCGCGGCCTGGCGACCGACGCCGTCCGCACGGCGCTCCGGTTCGCGGTCGGCGCGATGGACCTGCACCGCGTCGAGGCCGACGTGGACCCCGAGAACGCGGCGTCGCTCCGGCTCCTGGAGCGGCTCGGGTTCCGCCGCGAGGGCGTCCTCCGCGAGCGGTGGTTCACGTTCGGGACGTGGAAGGACAGCGTCGTCCTCGGCCTCCTCGCCGCCGACCTCGCGGGCGGGGCGGACGCGGGCGGGGCGGGCTAGGCCGCCTCGATCGGCCCCGGCGCCGGCTCCCCGCACGACCAGCACACGCCGAACTGGCCCTCGACGGTCTCGCCGCACCCACACGTCCACGGCTTCGCGTCCGGCCCCTCGTCGACGAAGCTGCGGACGGTCTCAGCCGAGGCGAGCGCCTCGTCGTCCGGGACCCAGACCTCGACCCACGCCTCGATGGGCGGGATCTCGCCCACGAACGCCGCCCGCGTCTCGCCGCGGACCTCGGCGCCGATGCCCTCGGCCTCCAGCGCGTGGCGGACGAGGTGGGCGACCGGGGCGTTCGGGGTGCTGTAGACGCGGGTCATGGTGGCGGGGGCGGGATGGCGTCGGTGTACGGCCGCCCCGCCCGCCGGGTCCGCCCAGGCCTTGCGCCCGCCCCGCCCGCAACTCGCGGGGCGGGGTGGAGGACCCGCGGCGCTCTTACGGCGCGTCCAGGACGAGCGTCGCCGTCACCGGGGTGTGGTCCGAGGGGAGACGCCGGCTGTCCGTCCCCGCGACGTCGCCGATCGTCCGGTCGTCGGTCGCCGCGCGGAGCACGCGGACGGGGCCGCTGACGAAGACGAAGTCGATCCGCCGGTCGTCCGTCGCGCGGCCAAAGTCGGTCCACGTCGCGGTCGGTCCCGTCGCCGGCGCCTCCGACACGAGGCGGGCGTCGCGGAAGTCGGCCGTGAGCGTGCGGTAGACGGCCGAGGTGTCGGCCGCGTTCACGTCGCCGGTGACCACGAGCGGGCCGTCGCCCGCGAGCGCGCGGGCGCGCTCCACGAGCAGGCGCGCGCTCTCGCGCCGGGCGGTCTCGCCGACGTGATCGAAGTGCGTGTTCACGGCGACGAGCGCCGCCCCGCCCCGCCGGTCGCGGAGCCGCGCCCAGGTCGCGATGCGTGGGAGCGCGGCGTCCCAGCCCACGCTGCCCGGGACGTCGGGCGTGGGCGAGAGCCAGAACGTGCCCGAGTCCAGCACCTCGAAGCGGTCGGCGCGGTAGAGGAGCGCGCTCTGCTCGCCGCCGCCGTCCGCCTCGCGGCCGACGCCGATCCGGGCGAAGCCGGGGAGGCGCGCGTCGAGGTCGTCGAGCATGGCGGGCGTCGCCTCCTGCACGCCGGCGAGGTCCGCCCCGCCCACGATGGCGGCCGCGGCGTCGCGGCGGTGCGGCCACGCGTTAGCGCTGTCGGACGCGAGGTGGAGCCGCAGGTTGAAGCTCATGACGCGCACGGCGGCGTCGGTGGCCGCGCCGTCCTGAGGTCGGTCTGGTCGGGCCGTTCCGCAGGCGCCGAGGGCGAGGAGGCCGGCGAGGGCGGCGAGGACGAGGGCGGGGCGGCGGACGGTCACGGCGAGCCCGGAGGGCGGGGTGGTGGGCCGCCAACGTACGCCCGCCCCGCCCTCAGCCCGCCACGTCGTTGACCTCGATCCAGTAGCCGTCGGGGTCCTGGACGTAGATCTGGCGGACGCCGTCGCCCCGCGTGCTGACGGCGCCGGCCACGCCGGGCCAGTCCGAGTACGGCACGTCGAGCGCCTGCACGCGGGCGATGAGCGCGTCCAGGTCCGACACGCGGAGCGCGAAGTGGACGGCCCGCGTGGGCTCGACGAAGCCCTCGCCGTAGTGGATCAGGTGGAGCTGGTCGGTGCCGCCCAGCGACAGCCACCGGATGACGGCCGGGTCGCCGGGCGCGGCGATCTCCTCCAGCCCGAACAGCCGCTCGTAGAACGCCACGCTCCGCCCGAGGTCGGCCACGTGGAGCGCCGTGTGGTCGAACCCGACGGCGAATGACACGTCGGCGGCCGAGACCGCCCCGCCCGCGCGCTCGGCCGCCGGGGGCGGGGCGGCGTCTTGGACCTCGGCGGCCGACTGGCACCCGCCGACGGCGAGGGCGGCGAGGAGGAGGGCGGGGCGGAGGCGCATGGGCGGGGTGGCTACGGTCGGACGGGGAGCGCCCGAACGTACGCCTCGACCTCGCTCAGCGAGAGGTTTCGGCGGCCTTCCCGCGACTCGACCAGCACGCGACTCGATGGGTCGACGAGGAGGTACAGCGGCCACCCCACCACGTCGAACCGCTCCGTGAGCACGCCGTCCTCCGTGTCCGTCACGACCGTCGTCTCCAGCCCGTACTGCCCGATCGTCTCGCGGACGGCGTCGAGCGGGGTGTCATAAACGACGTCGTTGTTGACGCTGACGATGGTGAGCCGGTCCCCGTACGTCTCGTCGAGTCGGTTGAGCGTTGGGATCTCCTCGATGCACGGGCCGCAGCCGATGGACCAGAAATCGAGCAGGACCAACCCGCCCCGGACCGACGCGAGGTCGAGCGATCCCGCGGCCCCGACGCGATCAAACGTCCCGGAGAGGTCGGCCGTTTCGCTCGACGGGACGAGGAGAGTCGACGTGGCGGGGCGGACGCGGTCAATCCGGTCGGGCTCCGCCCCGCCCTCGACGTACCACGCGGCGAGGCGTTCGGTGGGGAGGATCTCATCGGAGAGCGCGCGCCCGAGCAGGTCGTAGATGGCAAGCGCCTGGCCGGTCTCGCCTCGTCCGACATAGGCAAGCGCGAGGCGGCGGCCGAGGGCGTCAGCGCCGTAGGGCGTCCGGCCAACTCCGACCCAAGTCACGAGCCCCACGAGCGCGTCGGCGAGGTCCCCGTCCCGAAGCGCCTGCTCGACCTGCGCCTCGTCGAGGTAGCGTGTGGCCGTCGCCCGGAGGCCAGCGACGTAGGCCTCGTCAGGGCCGGAGTCGGGGTCGCCGTCTGCCAAGTCGCTCGCGAGGTAGGCGTCTGCGGCCTCGACGTAGAGCCGGAGCGCGCGTACGAGTCGCTCCCAGGCGTCAGCGGAGAGGACGCACCCCCTCAAGCTCGCGTTGTACGCCCAGTCGAGGTTGGGCCGGAAGAAGAGTGCCGCTCGGTCGAGCGAGGGCGAGGAGGCGGCGAGGTCGTCCGCATCGCCGGCGAAGGCCGGCACGGCGAACCGCTCCCACACCCGGCACTGGCTGGCGGTCGTCGTGTCCTGCCCGTACATCTCGAGGACGGCCCACATCGACGGGTACGTGCCCCACCGCCGGTAGGCCGCAGGCTGCTCAGCCATCTGCTCGTCCCAACGGTCTGCCAGAAGCTGCACGAACTGCACCGGGTCCTCGGGCGTCTCGCCCGCTGCGTCGAGCGCCTGCCACACCTCGACGGCGAGCATCTGCTGGTGGAGGTTCCGCAACCCGAGCGACGAATCGGGCGGGGCGGCGAGGAGGAGGGCGGCGAGCGCGACGGTCATGTCGATACGGGGCTGAACTCCTTGCAACGTAGGGCCGCCCCGCCCTCAGAACGCCCCGCCCAGGTAGACCGCGTTGAGGAGGAGCCCGTCCGTGCCCCGCCAGAACGCGCGGAAGGCCGGATCGAAGTCCAGGAGCGCGACGCCGCCCCGCCCGACGCGCCGCGCCTTGAGGGCCGCCGCGCCCGGCAGGCGCTCCAGGTTGCGGCCAGAGATGTAGCCGCTCAGGACCGGCTCGTCCGTAAACACGCCGACGTCCACGCCCGCCCCGCCCTCGCCGGGCTCGAAGAGGGCCGCGTCGCCCTTGAAGACGGCCACGCGGTCGCCGTAGCCGTAGGCCAGCGGGTGCGTCGGGTCGAGGGCTACGTCGAAGATGGAGCCGCCGACGGCCTGCGCCCCGCGCGCCGCGTCGCGGTCGGCGTAGAGGTAGTCCGTCGAATCGGGCGGGGCGGGGCGGGGCTCGGCGCCCAGGAGCCCGGCGCGGGCCGCCCACCGCGCCCCGCCCTCGGTCGCGACGAGCGTGCCGCCGTCGCGGACCCACGCCTCCACGCGCGCCGTCGCCGCCGAGTCGATGGGGGCGTAGGAGCCGTCGGCCATCACGAGGACCGTGTAGCGGTCGAGGTCGGCGCGGCCGACGTCCTCGGGCTCCAGCAGCGACACGCGCTGCCCGAACCGCTCGCTCAAGAGGTGCCACGCCTCGCCGGCCCCGTACGGGCTCGCGCCCGGCCCGGCCAGGAGCGCCACGCGGGCGGGGCGGAGCACGGGCCACTCGCGGCTGCCCAGGTCGTTGCCCGTCGGCGTGTAGCCGCTCGCGAGCGCGAACGCCTCGACGTGGTCCTCGGCGACCGCCCGCCGCACGATGGCGTGGACCGAGTCGGCCGGCGCGCCGGCGTTCTGGACCGGGACCACGAGCGTGCCGGCCTCGAAGTCGCGCGCCACCCCGCCCGCGGCCGCCGAGAACGGGCTCGTCGCGAGGCGCACGCGGACGCCCGCGTCCTGGAGCCGGCGGAGCGTGCGCGGCGCGAAGTAGCGGTCCCACCGGACGAGGTACGCCGTGCGCGCCGCCCCGCCCACCAGGCGGCCGCCGTCGAAAGCAACCTCGACCGGCTCGCCCGCGAGGCCGCCGGCCCGGTCCACCTCGGCCACGTCGGCGCCGTAGGCGAGCGGGAAGGTCCACGTCGAGACGTCGTAGAACAGGCTGTCGCCGTACTCCAGCGTCCGCTCCATGGCCGCGCGCACGAGCCGGCCCTGCGGCTGGTCGAGCGGGACCACAAGCGCCTCGCCGGCCGGCACGCGCCGCCCCGCCACCTCGACCTCGCGGGCCGAGCGGTAGACGCGGACGCGGCTCCGCTGGAGCGCCTGCGCGAGCGCCTGCGCCCGCGTCCGGCGCCGGTCGAGCGCGATCACGTAGGCGCCGTCGTCCAGCCCGTCACGGTAGAAGTCGCGCGCGTTGCGGAGCAGCCGCTCGCGGAGGGCGACCGCCGCCCGGAGCGTCGAGACCGACGTGGCGAGCTGGTTGCGGACGCCGAAGGCGTAGGTCAAGAGCCCGTTCTGCTCCGTCTCCACTTCGAGCGCCCGGCTCGACGCCTGCTCGAACAGGATGCCCACGGCCCCGTTCACGTCGGGGTACGTCGAGCCCTTGCCGTAGTAGAAGTCGTCGAAGCTCTCGCGCGAGTAGTACAGCGACCCGATCCGGTCGAGCTCGGCCGCGTGGTAGTCGGCGATGTCGGCCGTGAGGTCGAGCGTGGTCTGGGGCGTGTTCGGGTTGTTGCGCGACGGGATGCCGGGCTGGAAAAAGAACGTGGCCTCCCCGCCCATCTCGTGGTGGTCGGTCGAGACCTGCGGGCGCCACGTGTGCCACCACGCCATGCGCCCGCGGCTCTCCGCGAGCTCCGTCGGGAGCCAGTCGCGGTTGAGGTCGAACAGGTAGTGGTTCGTCCGCCCGCGCGGCCACGGCTGGTTGTGCTCGCGGTCCTGGTCGTCGGCGACGACGACGCCGCCCCGGTTCCCGTTCGCCCAGTCGACGAAGCGGTCGCGGCCGTCCGGGTTCAGCATCGGGTCGATGAGCACGACGGCGTCGTCCAGCAGCTCCGCCACCCCGCCCTGCCCGGCGGCGAGGTGGTAGAGGTAGACGAGCGCGGCCTCGGTGCCCGTCGCCTCGTCGCCGTGGACCGAGTAGCCCTGGTAGACGACGGCCGGCATCCGCGCGAGCTCGGCGTCGGAGACGGACCCGGGCGCCTCGCTCAGCCGGACGTTCTGGGCCTGGATCTCGCCGATCCGCGCCAGGTTCGCCGGCGACGACACGACGGCGTGGACCAGCCGCCGCCCCTCGTAGGTCTCGCCGTGGAACCCGACCTCGACGCGCGGCGACGCCGCCGCGACGGCCTCGACGTAGCGGACGACCTCCTCGGGCCGCGTGTGCCGCTCGCCGATCGTGAAGCCCAGCACCTCGCCGGGCGTCGGCACGGCCGGGTCGTACGAGGCCGTCCCCTCGACGGCGTAGTCGATGGCGAGCGGGACGGCCGGTTGCGCGGCGGCGACCTGCGGTTGCGCCGCGGCGACAGACAGGACGAGGACGGCGAGCAGGCTAGCGAGGCGCATGGGCGGGGCGGTTCAGAGGGCGGACGGAGCGGGTGGCGGGCGGGGCGGCCGTCGAACCTAACCCCAGCCCGGGACCGCCCCGCCCGCGCTGTCCCGCCCCGCCCGTGCTTCCCGCCGTTTCCCCGGCGCCCGCCCCGCCCCGCCCGCATCTTACCGTACCCCGTACCCCGTACCCCGTACCCCATGCTCCGCTACCTCACCGCCGGCGAGTCGCACGGCCCGTCGCTCGTCGGCATCGTCGAGGGGATGCCGGCCGGCGTCCCGCTCACGCCCGGCGACATCGACGAGCACCTCGCGCGGCGGTGGCTCGGGTTCGGGCGGGGTGGGCGCGCGAAGGTCGAGCAGGACCAGGTCCAGGTCCTCGGCGGCGTCCGCTTTTCGCACACGATGGGGAGCCCGGTCGCGCTCCTGCTCCCGAACGCGGCCTACGAGAAGGACCGGGCGGGGTGGCCCGAGACGATGGCCGTCGGGGGCACGGGCGAGGGCGTCGAGCCGGTCACGCTGCCGCGCCCCGGCCACGCTGACCTCGCGGGCGCCCAGAAGTACGGGTTCGACCGGCCGCCGCGCGGGCCGGACGTCCGCCCCGTCATCGATCGGTCGTCGGCGCGCGAGACGGCTATGCGCGTCGCGTGCTGCTCCGTCGCGCGGCAGATGCTCCGCGCGCTCGGCGTCGAGGTCGGCAGCCACGTCGTCCGCCTGGGCGGGGTGGGGTCGGACGACCCGGAGGCGTGGGCCGAGCGCCGCGATGCGCTCCTCGCCGACGGCGGCGCCCGCGCGCTCTACGCCGAGGCCGACACGTCGCCCGTGCGGATGCTCGACGCCGACCTCTCCGACGCCGCCGTCGAGCACGTCAAGGCGACCAAGAAGGCCGGCGACACGCTGGGTGGCGTCTACGAGGTCGTCGCCACCGGCGTCCCGGTCGGGCTGGGGAGCTACGCCCAGGGCGACCGCCGGCTGGGCGGCCGGCTCGCCGGGGCCGTCCTCTCCATCCAGGCCCAAAAGGCCGTCGAGGTCGGCGACGGGTGGCGGGCGGGGCGGCGCCCCGGCTCCGAGGTCCACGACCCGATCACGCGCGACGGCGACCGCTGGTCGCGCGAGACGAACCACGCGGGCGGGGTGGAGGGCGGCATCTCGAACGGGATGCCCATCGTCGTGCGCGGGACCATGAAGCCGATCCCGACGCTCATCAAGCCGCTAGGGACCGCCGACCTGGAGACGGGCGAGGCCCAGCCGACGCGGTACGAGCGGAGCGACGTGACGAGCGTGCCGGCCGCGAGCACGGTCGCCGAGGCCGTCGTCGCGTGGGAGATCGCCGTCGCCCTCGTCGAGCGCTACGGCGGCGACACGTTCGAGGCGCTGCGCGAGCGCGTCGAGGCCGACCGCGCGCGCGGCCTGTGACGGGCGGGCGCAGGCCGCCCCGCCCCGCCGGGTTCTCGTAGGGACACGGCTCGCCGTGTCCGGGACGGATGGCGGCCCGTCCCCACGTGGACACCACGCGTGGTGTCCCTACCAGCCCGCCCCGCCCGACCTGCCCCGCCCACGCGCGGCGCCTCGCCCCACCTTCTGCGTCACGCCGTTTGGGGCGGGGCGGTCTCCACCCCGCCCGGTCCGCCCGTCGTGGGCGGGGCGGTCTCCACCCCGCCCACACGCGGCGCCACCCCGCCCCGGGCCGTACCCCGTACCCGGTACCCCGTACCTACCGCTCGTACCCCGGAGGGCGCTAGGCCACAGCCGGCGGCGTGTCGTCCGCCCCGCCCGCCCCGTCCGGGGCGGAGCGGTCGTCGTCCACGCCGTCGCCGCCGGCCGCCGCGATCGCCAGCCCGATGCGGGCCGGGTCCGGGGCCGAGCCGCCCTTCGGGGCGGGCCACCCCTCGCGCTGCCGCGTGCGGTCGCCGTCCGTCTCCTCGGTCTGGTCGTGGAACAGGATCTGCTGGGTCGGGAACGGGAGGTCGATGCCGGCCGCGAGCAGCGCCCGGCTCACCTGCACCAGCACCCGGTCGCGGATGACCACGACGCTGCTCCGCTTGGGCTGGCTCCACCACCGCACACGGAGGTTCACCGACGAGCCCGCGAGGTCCCACGTGAGCACGTCCGGGCCGGGGTCCGCGAGGACGCCCTCGACGCCCTGGACGGCCGCGAGCGCGATCCGCTTGGCTTCCTCGATGTCGTCGCCGTAGCCGATGCCGACGTCGTACTCGCTCCGCAGCATGTCGTAGGCCGTAATCACCTGGACGGGGTCGGAGTAGATCTGGGAGTTCGGGATGATCACGCGGCGTCCGTCGTACGTCGAGATGAACGTGGCCCGCGTCTCGATGGCCTCGACGACGCCGGTGTACTCGCCCGACGTGATCTCGTCGCCCTGGCGGAACGGCTCGCGGAGCAGGAGGAGGATGCCCGCCAGCAGGTTCTGGAAGATGTCCTGGAACGCGAACCCCAGCGCCACCCCGCCGATGCCGAGCGCGCCGAACAGGCTCCCGAACGTGAACGTGGGGAAGACGATGACGAGCCCGACGAGCACCCCGATGATGAGGAGGACCGCGTAGGCCAGCCGCCCGAGGACGATCCCGATATTCGAGTTCCGCGGCCCCGGCGTCGCCCGGTGGATGACCCGGCGGACGCCGCTGGCGACCAGCCAGATCAGCGCGAACACGACGAGCGCGACGGCGAGGCGGGGCAGCGCCTCGACGACACCGTTGAGCATCTCCTGGACCTGGCCCACGGCCTCGCCCGTGGCCTCGGCCGCCGTCACCGCGGCCGTGTCGGCCTCCGGCGCGAGGTCGCCCGCGGTGATGATGGAGTCGACGGCGACGGCCCCCTCGAACAACGTGTCGGCGTCGGACGCGGCGGCCAGCGTGTCGGGGACTTGCAGCGGGGACATGCGGGCGGGGCGGGGGAGCGGGGCGGCAGAGACTACGCAAGCTCCGGCGCTCCGCCCCGCCCGGCGGGTCTACCGGCCCCGGCGCTCCACGAGGCGGACGTACAGGACGCCGTCCACCTCCTCGATCCCCTCGTAGTCGTCGGAAAACTTGGAGACGTCCACCTCCTCCCGGTCGATCCGGCCGACCAGCGTGGCGCCCCCGTCCTGCCCCGTGAGTTCGATCGACCGCGGCAGGAGGAGGCCGTCGAGCACCTTGCGGGCGTCGCGGTCGAACCGCAAGCGGACGCGGTCGCCTTTGAGCGAGTAAGTGCCCCCGATCCGGAGCCGGTCGTCCTCGCCCCGGAGCTCGTAGCGGAGCGAGACCTGCTCGTTGGCGAACAGCTCGAGGTCGGTCGCCGACGCGTCGACCCGCTCGAGCAGGTTGACCGCGTCCAGGGCCGAGCCGTAGGGCCGGAAGGAGAGGTCGGTGAGCGTGTACGTCCTCGACACGTCGTCGACGGTGAGCCTCTCCCCGAGCGAGAAGCACCCGGACAGGGCGGCGAGGAGGACGGCGAGGGCGGTAGCGGGGAGGCGGGGCATGGGGGGGCGTGTAGAGGGCCGGAGCGCTGGCGGCTCCGCCGGGCGGGGCGGGGTCCGCGCGGCGGCCGAAGGTATCCCACCCCGCGCCCGCTCCATCGGCTTTTCGAGGGCAAATGGACGGCCCCCGAGGTGGGGCGGGGCGGGCCGAGGCCAGCGCCACCCCGCCCCGCGCGTTCCTCCCCAAATCCCCACGGGCGGGGCGGCCGGCCGCGTAGGTTCGCCGCGCGTCACCCCGCCCCGCGCCCGCCATGCCCCGCACCTCCGCCGAGATCCGCCAGTCGTTCCTGGACTTTTTCGCCGCCCGCGGCCACGAGGTCGTGCCGTCCGCCCCGCTCGTGCCGCAGGACGACCCGACGCTCCTGTTCGTGAACGCCGGCATGAACCCGTTCAAGGACGTGTTCCTGGGCACGGGCTCCCGGCCCTACTCGCGCGCCGTCGACACGCAAAAGTGCCTCCGCGTGTCGGGCAAGCACAACGACCTCGACGAGGTGGGGCTGGACACGTACCACCACACGTTCTTCGAGATGCTCGGCAACTGGAGCTTCGGGGACTACTTCAAAAAAGAGGCGATCCGCTGGGCGTGGGAGCTCCTCGTCGACGAGTGGGGGCTCGACCCGGACCGGCTCTACGTGACCGTCCACGAGGGCGACGAGGCGCTGGGGCTGGCGCCGGACCAGGAGGCCGCCGACCTGTGGGCGTCCGAGACGTCGGTCCGCCCCGCCCACGT
Source organism: Rubrivirga litoralis (assembly GCF_031846415.1). Taxonomy (NCBI): domain Bacteria; kingdom Pseudomonadati; phylum Rhodothermota; class Rhodothermia; order Rhodothermales; family Rubricoccaceae; genus Rubrivirga; species Rubrivirga litoralis. Next base: position 16,225 of record NZ_JAVRHT010000022.1, read on the forward strand.
CCTGTTCCAGGGCTCGGCGGACAACTTCTGGATGATGGGCGAGACCGGCCCCTGCGGCCCGTGCTCCGAGATCCACGTCGACCTCCGCGACGACCACGAGCGGGCCGTCGTCCCGGGCCAGGACCTCGTCAACCAGGACGACCCGCGCGTGATGGAGATCTGGAACCTGGTCTTCATGGAGTACAACGCGGTCCACGCCAGCGACGGCACGCCCGCCCCGCCCGACGCCGACGCCGATCCCGCGGCCCAGGCCGCGACGCCGATCCGGCTCCAGCCGCTCGCGGCGAAGCACGTGGACACGGGCATGGGGTTCGAGCGGATCTGCGCCGTGCTCCAGGGGAAGCGCTCGAACTACGACACGGACCTGTTCGCCGGGCTCCTCGCCGCGCTCTCCGACCGGGCCGGTCTCCCGGCCTACGACCGGCTCGACGAGGCCGACGCCGACGAGCGGCGGCAACGGATCGCCATGCGCGTGATCGCCGACCACGTCCGCACGCTGGCCTTTGCGATCGCCGACGGGGCGCAGCCGAGCAACACGGGGCGGGGCTACGTCATCCGGCGCATCCTGCGGCGGGCCGTCCGCTACGGGTACCAGGGGCTCGGGCTCAGGGAGCCGTTTTTGGCCTCGCTCCTCCCCGCCCTCGCCGACGCGATGGGCGGGGCGTTTTCAGAGATCGTGGAGCAGCAGGAGGCAGTTGGGCGCATTGTGACGGCCGAGGAGGAGGCGTTTCTTAAGACCCTCGGTTCAGGGATTGAGGTATTTGATGCTCTTACAACGATTCCGGCTCAATATGCGGAGTACGTCGCAACAGAGCGGGGGCGGAATGAGAAGACCCCGATGGAGCTGATTTCGAACTATGATCAGATCCGCGACGAGCTCATGCATGCAGTCAAAACTGCTGGAGTCGCTAACGCCCTACTGACGGCTTACGACGAGACAATCCTGCACCCGGTCGCAGAGTCGCTCCTCAGTGAAGCTGCCAACCGGAAGACTCCTGGCGAAGTCGCGTTCACACTCCACGACACCTACGGCTTCCCCTCCGACCTCACCGCCGTCATGGCGCGCGAGCGCGGGCTGACCGTCGACGAGGCCCGCTTCGACGAACTCATGGCCGAGCAGCGCGAGCGCGCCCGCGCCGCCGCCGGCTTCTCGACCAAGGACCAGGGCCAGATCGACACCTGGGACCCGACGGCCGACGCCCAGACCCACGACGGGCGGCCCATCGACTTCCTCGGCTACGACGCGCTCTCCGTCGACGGCGCCCGCGTCCTCAAGACGCGGACCGTGGGCGGGGCGGAGGGCGACCGCTACGAGCTCGTCCTCGACCGGACCCCGTTCTACGCCGAGTCCGGCGGCCAGGTCGGCGACACCGGCACGCTCCGCGTGGGCGGGGAGGAGATCGCGGTCCTCGACACGGTCAAGGACGCCGAGGGCACCATCATCCACGTCGTCGACCGCCTCCCCGCCCAGCCCGACGCCGACGTGGGCGGGGCGGTCGACGCCGACCGCCGCCGCCGCATCACGCGCCACCACACGGCCACGCACCTTCTGCACGCCGCGCTCCGCGAGACGCTGGGCGACCACGTCCAGCAAAAGGGCTCGCTGGTCGCGCCCGACCGGCTCCGGTTCGACTTTTCCCACTTCGAGCGCCTGACCGACGACGAGCGCCGCCGCGTGGCCGACCGCGTCAACGAGCTCGTCCTGCGGAACGTCCCCAAGGGCGAGGAGCGCGACGTGCCCATTGCCGAGGCCAAGGCGCGCGGCGCGACGGCGCTGTTCGGCGAGAAGTACGGCGAGCACGTCCGCGTCATCACGTTCGACCCCGACGTCTCGCTCGAGCTGTGCGGCGGGACGCACGTGGCGTCGACGGGCGAGGTGGGGCTGTTCCAGATCGTGAGCGAGGGGAGCGTGGCGTCGGGCGTGCGCCGCGTCGAGGCCGTCGCCGGCGAGGCCGCGCTCGCGTGGCTCCGCGGCGAGCTGGACGAATTGGACGACGCGCGCGCCCGGTTCAAGCAGATCCCCGACGGGCTGGGGCTCGCCGTCGAGGGGCTCCAGCACGACCTGAAGGCGCTCGAAGCCACGGTCGCCGGGCTCCGTCAGGAGCAGGCCGCCGCCGGGCTCGGCCAGTACCTCGCCGACGCCGCCGACGTCGACGGCGTCCGCGTGGCGACCGGCCGCGTCGACGGGGCCGACATGGACGCGCTGCGCGGGCTCGCCGAGACGGCCCGCGAGCGGCTGGGCTCGGGCGGGGTGGCCGTCTTCGGCTCGGCCGCGGACGGCAAGGCGGTGCTCGCAGCGTCGGTCACGGACGACCTCGTCCAGCGCGGCGTGCAGGCCGGGAAGCTGGTCGGCGCGCTCGCCAAGCGCGTCGGCGGCGGCGGCGGCGGGCGCCCGACGCTCGCGACGGCCGGCGGCAAAAACCCGGCGGGCCTCGACGACGCGCTCGGGGCGGCGGCCGAGGAGGTCCGCGCGCTGCTCGGCTAGCCGCCCCGCCCCCGCCAGCCGAGCGGGGTGGGGCGGGGTGGTGCCGGGGCGTGCCGCCCCGCCCGCGCTTGCCGAACGGGGTGGGGGCGGGGTGGCGGCCGTTCACCCGCCCCGCCCTTTGGGTCCGTCGCTTGGTCCGCCCGCGTTCCGGGAGTCTTCACCAGCAGGCGGGGCGGGGCGGTCCGTACTTTTGGCGCTGGAGGGGTGCCAGAGTGGTCGAATGGGACGGTCTCGAAAACCGTTGTGCCCTTACGGGTACCGTGGGTTCGAATCCCACCCCCTCCGCTGGCGGCCCCGGCTCACTGCGAGCCGGGGCCGCTTTTCGTTGGGCCGCCCCGCGCGTCGTCCGGGCGGGGCGGCGTATCGTAGGCAAGTGATCCGGCCACACGTCGTCCTCGACACGAACGTCCTCGTCTCGGGCCTCCGCTCTCGGCGTGGGGCTTCGTTCCGGCTCCTCGACCTCGTGGGGGAGGGAGCGTTCGACCTCCACCTCTCGGTCCCTCTCGTCCTCGAGTACGAGGAGGTCCTGATGCGGGAGGTGGCGGGGCGGTTCGTCCCGGCCTCCGCGGTGGAAGCCATTCTCGACTTCCACTGTGCCGTAGCTCATCACCACCGGGTTTACTTCCTGTGGCGGCCCACGCTGCGCGACCCTAGCGATGATATGGTCTTGGAACTCGCGGTGACGGCGGGGGCCGATGTCGTGGTCACGCACAACCTTCGGGACTTCGCGGGCGTAGATCGGTTCGGGCTCCGAGCCGTTCCCCCTGGAGCCTTCCTCGCCGAAATCGGTGACTCACTATGAACGCAGTCCGCGTCGTCCTGCCCCGTTCGCTCCACGTCTACCTTGCCGACCTGGCGGAGCAGGAGGGCGTGACCGTGGAGCAGTTTGTGGCCTCGGCGGTCGCCGAGAAGGCGTCGGCGCTCATGGCCGAAGACTACCTCGCCGACCGCGCCCGCCAGGGCAGCCGGGAGCGGTATGACGCCGCGCTGCGGGCCGTCCCCGACGTGGCGCCCGACGAGCGGGACCGCCTCTAGACCGCCCCGCTCAGCGCCCGAGCCGGAGCACCCGCCGGAGCCACCCCGCCCGCTGAGGCCGCCCCGCCCCGCCCGCGTGGGCCAGCGGGGGCGGGGCGGACGCCTCGAACAGAGCCCGCTCCGCGGCGCGGCGGCGCACGAGCCCCCGCAGCCGCCGTCCGCCCGCGAAGGTCCAGCGGTCGAACTCCTCGGCCGCGTCCGCGTCGCCCGCGTTGATGCGGCGGAGGAGCGTCGAGCGCCGGAAGGCGCCCACGCCGAGGTTGTACGTGAAGCTCACGAGCGCGTCGAACTGGCCCTGCGTGAGCGGGACGGTCACGGCCGCGCGGACGGCGTCGGCGTAGACCTCGACCGTCTGGCGGAGGAGCGCCCGCGCCTCGTCGCGCGACAGGGGCGGGGAGAAGCCAGCCGGCAGCGGGCCGGTCCACCCATACCCGATCGTGGGCACGCCGACGGGGTCCGGCGCCCAGTCGGGGACGAAGCCCTCGAACTGCTCGATGAGCGCGAGGCCGGCGTCGGAAACGCAGGGCGGGGAGGTCGGCATGGGACACGGGCGGGGTGGCTGGCCCGTTAGGAGCGCGCCCGGGTCGAACCCCGCCCCGCCCCGGACGGTTCGACCCGCCCGCTCCACCGTCCCGCCCCGCCCGATGCGCCCGCTTGCGACCCTCGCCGCCCTTCTTTTTGCCTGGACCGTGGCCGCCCCGCCCGCGCCCGCGCAGGCCCCGACGTTCGACCCCGACACCGTCCGCGCGCAGCCGCTCGACGGCGGCAAGATGTGGCTCTTCGAGGACCCGCCGACCGAGTACCTCGCCGAGACCTACGGCTTCCGCCCCGACGAGGCGTGGTACCGCCGCGCGCGGCTCGCGTCGCTCCGCATGCCCGGGTGCTCGGCCTCGTTCGTGTCGCCGCACGGGCTCGTGCTCACGAACCACCACTGCGCCCAGTCGTCGGTCGTCGCCGTGGACGAGGGCGGGGAGGGGCTGCTCGACGCCGGCTTCGCCGCGACGGAGCTGGGGCAGGAGCGCCGCGTGCCCGACCTCTACATGGACCAGCTCGTCGCCATCGAGGACGTGACCGCCGAGATGTCGGCGCCCGTCGACGCGGCGCAGACCGACGCCGAGCGCGAGGCGGCGTTCGCCGAGGCTGAGGCCGCCGTGACGGCCCGGCTCCTGGCCGACTACGGCGTCACGGCGCCCGACGAGGACGCCGACGACTACGTGGTCCAGGTCGTCGCGCTCTACGACGGCGGCCGCTACTCGGCGTACACCTTCCGCCGCTACCGCGACGTGCGGCTGGTGATGGCGCCCGAGCAGGCGCTGGGCTTTTTCGGCGGCGACTACGACAACTTCACCTACCCGCGCTACGCGGCCGACTTCGCCTTTTTCCGCATCTACGGAGACGACGGGCAGCCGCTGGAGTCGCCCGAGTTTTTCCCGCTCTCGCAGGAGGGCGTCGAGGCCGGCTCGGTCGTGTTCGTGATCGGCAACCCCGGCTCGACCGCCCGCGGGCTGACCGTCGCCCAGCTCGAGTTCCTCCGCGACGTCCAGCTCGCGACCACGCTGGACTTTGTCGACAGCCGCGCCGCCGCGCTCCAGGCCTACCTCGACAGCGGCGAGGCGCCCGAGCCTGACCAGGTCCGCAGCCAGATCTTCGAGCTCTCCAACGCGCAGAAGGCGTTCGGCGGCCGGCTCCGCGGCCTGAGCGACCCGTACATCATCGCTCGCCGCGCCGCCGCCGAGCGCGACTTCCGCGAGGCCAGCCCCGAGGCCGCCGCGATCATCGACGAGCAGACGCGGCTCCAGGAGGAGAAGCGCGACCTCGCCGCCGCCTACCGCGCGTTCCCCTACCTCTACAGCCGGACCTACGGCTCGGCCCTGTTGCAGCGCGCCCAGGCCGCCGCCGAGGGGAACGCCGAGGCCGCCGCCGTCGAGGACCGCCCCGCCCGCCTCGAACGCGCCTACCTCGAAGCCGAGGTCGACGCCCTCCGCGGCTACTACCAAGCGCGCGGCGAGGCGCTCCCCACCCCGCTCCAGGGCGCGAGCGCCGAGGCCGTCGCTGACCGGCTCCTGAGCACGTCGGCCGCCGCCTCGGCCGCGGGCGGGGTGGCCGACGACGACCCTGCGGTCGTGCTCGTCCGCGCCGTGGCGCCCGACCTCGCCGCGTTCCGCTCGGCGTCGGCCGGCTTCTCGGCCCGCGAGGGCGACCTCGCGCGGCGCCTCGGCCGCGCGCGCTACGTGACGTACGGCGGGGCGGTCCCGCCCGACGCCACGTTCTCGCTCCGCTTTACCGACGGCGTCGTCACGGGCTACCCGTACAACGGAACGATTGCCCCGCCCCTGACCACGCTGTTCGGGATGTACGACCGCTACCACAGCTTCTGCACGAGCGGCCGCGACGTGGCGCGCTGCGACTGGGCGCTCCCCGAGAACTGGCTGGAGGCGCAGGGCAATTTGGACCTGTCCACGCCCGTCAACTTTACGTCCACGTCCGACACGATCGGCGGCAACTCGGGCTCGCCGACCGTCAACCGCGACGGCGAGCTCGTCGGGCTCAACTTCGACCGGACGATCGAGGGCCTGGTCCGCGACTACCTCTACGCCCCCGAGCGCGGCCGGAACGTGATGGTCGACACGCGGCTCGTGCAGGAGGCGCTGGCGAACGTCTACGACCTCGACGGCCTGCTCGCCGAGATCCGCAGCGGCACGCTCCGACAATGAGGGATAGAGGGAGGGGAGAGGCATAGAGGGATGAGCAGAGAGCGGGCCGCTCCGCCCGCTCCAGATCCGCCACCCCGCCCCGCCCTCGCATTCCCTCATCCCTCGATCCCGCATCCCTCCATCCCTCCCCCCACCATGTCCCGCTCGTTCCTGCGCCGCGCCTCCGAAGTCCGGGGCGGCCTCTACCTCACGACCGGCCTCGCGCTCACGACCGGCGCCGCCGCCCCGCTCGTCGGGTGCCAGCCGGCCGCCCCGCCCCCGCCGCCACCAGCCGAGCAGGCCGTCCCCATCACCGGCGTCGAGGTCGTGGTCCAGCAGCAGGAGGACGGCTCGTTCCTCATCGCCGACGAGAAGGTCGTTGAGGGCGCCGCGGGCGGGGCGACCGTCATCTACACCGACGGCCGCGTCGAGCGGATCGCGGACCCCGACGCGTTCGCGGCGAAGCTCCCCGCCGAGCCGCCGCCGCAGGAGCAGGTGCGGCCGCAGGGCGGCGGGTTCAGCCTGGGCAACGTGCTCATGTTCTCGCTGCTGATGAACGCGTGGTCGCCGGCGCGGTACGGCGGCGTCGCGTACAACCCGCCGCCGCGGGCCTACGCCAACCGGACCACGTTCGACCGCGTGAATCGGCAGGCCCGGCCCGCCGTGCAGTCGGCCCGGGCGCGGGGCACGCTCGCGACCCCGCAGCGGACGACGGCCTTCCGGCAGGCCCAGGCCGTCCGTCAGACGGCGCCGACGCGCTCGCGCTCGGGCGCCTTCGGCCGCTCGGGGCGGGGCGGTCGCGGGTTCGGCGGATGAGCACGACCGAGACGAACAGGGCCGCCCCGCCCGAGGCGCCCGCCCCGCCCATCCGCCTGCGGCGCGTGGGGACGCTGCCCGCCGAGGCCCTCGACGCGGCGGGGTGGTCGTGGCTCTACGACGAGGGCGCGGCCGACTACCTCACCGACGACGTGGTCGTCGTGACCGAGGCCGAGGCCGAGGCGCTCTACCTCGCCGGTGCCGAGCTCTACGACATGATCGTCCAGGCGGCCGACCACGTCGTCGAGGCCGACCGCCTGGGCGAGATGGGGCTCCCCGACGTCATGCACGACCTCGTCCGCCAGACGTGGGAGGACGAGCGGCAGTGGCACGTCTGGGGCCGGTTCGACCTCGCCGGCGGGGTGGGCGGCGTGCCCATCAAGCTCATCGAGTTCAACGCCGACACGGCCACGCTCCTCCCCGAGAGCTCGCTGCTCCAGTGGGCGCAGGTCTCGCGCGCCGACCCCGAGGCCGTCCAGTACAACGCGCTCTACGAGCACCTCGTCGAGCAGTTCGGCCGGCTCAAGGGGCGCAACCCGGACCTCGTCTACGACGGCCGCGCGTCGCTCCTGGCGACCGACGTGGACGGGCTCCGCGAGGACGCCGCGAACCTGGCCGTGCTCGCCGCCGCCGCCGAGGAGGCCGGGTTTTCGGTCACCGCCCGCCCGGTCCACGAGGTCCACTTCGCGCCGGGCGAGGGCGTGTTCACGTTCGAGGAGGGGGCGGGGTGGACGCGCCACGACTTCGTGGTCAAGCTGGTGCCCTGGGAGTCGTTCGTCGAGGACGAGCCCGAGATTTTCGAGACGCTGGCCGGGCTCATCCTGGACCGCCACGTGGTCGTCGCCAACCCGCCCTACGCGCTGCTCCTCCAGTCGAAGCGGCTCCTGAAGGTGCTGTGGGAGCGGTTCGAGGGGCACCCGCTGCTCCTCCCCGCTCACTACACGCCCATCGAGACGGGCCGCTTCGTGGAGAAGGTGGCGTTCGGTCGCGAGGGCGCCAACGTCACGCTCTACGACGCGCTGGGCAACGAGACGCTGCGCACGCCGGGCGACTACGACGTCTACCCGACCGTCTTCCAAGCCTGGGCCGACCTCCCGCACGACGCGAACGTCGACCTCTACCAGACAGGCCTCGTGTGGGCGTTCGAGCCGTGCGCCATCGGGTTCCGCAAGGGCGGGGAGGTCATCGGGAACGAGAGCCCGTTCGTGGGGCACGTGGTGGAGGAGTGAGCAGGTAGAGCAGGTAGAGCAGGTAGAGCAGGTAGAGCAGGTAGAGCAGGTAGAGCAGGTAGAGCAGCGGGCGGGGCGGCGGCCGAAAAGTTCCGCGGCGATCCCGCCCCGCCCGGTGGCGTGAGCGGGGCGGGGTGGGCACCTTGCTCTCCCGCTCTCCCGCTCTCCCGCTCTCCCGCTCTCCCGCTCTCCCGCTCTCCCGCTCTCCCGCTCTCCCGCTCTACCTGCTCGCTCCCGCCCCCCGCACCGAGAGCGGGGCGAAGTCCTGCGACGGGTACAGGCCGCCCCGCCCGTCCGGCACGTCGACGCGGATGAGCGGGTAGCCCGAGCGGATGTGGCACGCGTTGCACCCGACGGCCACGCGCGCGAGGGCGGGGCGGACGTCGCCGCCCTGCTCGGCGACGCGGACGAGGTCGGCCGCGCGCGGGAGCGCTACCTCGGCGGCGATCGCGCTCACGTCCTGGCCGTCGATCACGAACCCGCTCTCGACCACGAGGTGCGCGTTCTCCTCGATCTTCTGCGCGTAGAACGCGGCGAGCTCCGGGTTGCCGGCGTCGGCGGCGAGCGCGGCCTTTTCGAGGTAGCGCTGAAACAGGATCATGTGGCGGAGGAGGTCGCCCTCCTCGAACGCCGTGTTCCGCACGTAGTCCTCGGCCCGCTGCGCCGGCGTCTGCGTGTTCGGGGCGAACACGGTGAACATCGCCGTGAACACGGCGAACACAGCGAGCAGCAGGGCGGCCGAGGCGAGGATCGTAGCGCGGGACACAGGCGGGGCGGTGGGGGAGCGGACAACGGCGGCCGGCGTGCGCTGGTCCGCCGAATTCCACACGAATGGCTCGGTCCCGAGGGGCGCCCCGCCCCGCCCCGCGGAACGGCGAGCGGGGCGGGGCAGGTTGGAGCCGCTCCCTGCTCCGCGCTCATGCCCGTCCGCCCCGCCGCCCTGCTCGTCCTGCTCCTCGCGCTCGCCGCGTGCCAGAGCGACCGCGCGCCGCGGGAGGCGGCCGACCGCCCCGCCCACCGGACAGCGCTGAGCGGGGCGGGGGCCGACGAGGCGGGCGCCGACGCGGGCGGGGCGGGGGGGCTCGACCTCGCCCTGCCCACGTCGAACCGGGCGCTCCTCGACGGCCGCCCCGAGGACTTCTACATGGGCGTGAGCGTGACGATCGACAGCCTGCGGCCGGCGAAGTGGGAGGGCGGCCAGTACGGGTTCGTCCGCGACCCCGTGCCCACCGTGTTCGGGTTCAAGACGTTTCGGCGCGTCCACGAGGGCCTCGATATCCGGCCGACAGGGCGCGACGCCGAGGGCAACGCCGTCGACACCGTGCGCGCGATCGACGCCGGGCGCGTGGTCCACGTCAACACGGCGGGGTCGAGCTACGGGAACTACGTGGTCGTCGAGCACACCTGGAGCGGGAGCCCGGTCTACAGCCTCTACGCCCACCTCGCCGAGCCCTACGTGGCCGTCGGCGACGCGGTCGGGCGGGGCGGGACGCTGGGGAAGATGGGGTTCACAGGGCGCGGGCTCGGGCGGAGCCGCTCGCACGTCCACCTCGAGATCGCGCTCCTGCTCAACCGCCACTTCGACCGCTGGTTCGACCAGTACATCGGGACCACCAACCTGCAGGGCCTCTTTTTCGGGACCAACCTGGCGGGCGTGCCGCCGGCCGAGCTGTACGAGGCGCTCGCGCGGGACCCCGACCTCACGTTCCCCGAGTACGTCCGCGGCTTGGAGGAGGGCTACGTCGTGGACCTCCCGGGTGGGGCGCCGCTCGACCTCCTGAGCCGCTACCCGTGGCTCGGCCCGGACGCCGCCGCCACCCCGCCCGACTCGGTCGCCGCGTGGCGCGTCGCGTTCACGCAGGAGGGCGTCCCCATCCGCGTCGAGGTGGCCGACGAGTCAGTCCCGCGCCCGACGGTCGAGGGCGTGAGCCTGCGGATCTGGCTGGGCGACCGGAGCACGAACCGGATGCTCTACCGCCGCGGCGTGTCCTACGAGCCGGCTCGGCGCGGGTACAGCTACTTCGCGCTCCTGGCGACGACGGCCGAGGGGGCGCCGGCGTGGTGAGGGGTGGGAAAAGGGAAAAGGGAAAAGGGAAAAGGGAAAAGGGAAAAGGGAAAAGGGAAAAGGGAAAAGGGAAAAGGGAGCGCGCCGGCCGGTGGTGCCCGTTTTGTTCCGCCCCGCCCCGTTCACACCTGGGCGGGGCGGTGACAAGCGAAGCCGCCGTCGACTGAAGGCGCCGGCAGTCCCCCTCCTGGCCAGGAGGGGCTAGGGGTGGTTGTGACGAGGACGGGGCGGTTCGGCCTGGCACCGCCCCGCCCGATGCCGCCCGACGCCGCCCCGCCCGGACGGGCGACCGCCGGTCGCCCCTACGGTGCCCGCCCCGCCCATGCGCGTTTCGGGCGGGGTGGCGCATCTGCTGCCTGCTGCCCCCGGCGAACCCTGGGCGTCGTTTCAGAACGCCGTGAAACTTCGCGGCCCGGCATCTTTGCCCGCCCCGCCCGGGTAGGGACCGCACGCCTCCTCTGTCTCCATGCCCGACACGACCGCCCCGCTCGACTCCTCGACCGACCGCGAGCCCCTCGCCGACCTCCCCGGCGGCGTCGCCCCGGTCCTCCCGTTCCTCTATGTCGCCTGGGCCGACGGGATGCTGACGCCGGCCGAGATCGGCGTCGTCCGCGACCGGATCGCCGCGATGGACTGGCTGAGCGAGCGCGACCGCGCCCAGATCGCGGCGTGGCTGGACCCGTCCGCCCCGCCCGACGCCTCGACCTACTTCGGGTGGGTCCGCACGATGCGGCAGGCGGCGCGCCGGCTGCCGAGCGCCGAGGGCGCCGACCTCGCCGGGTTGGGCGAGGCGCTGGCCGGGCTCGCCGGGCAGGGCGATGGCGCGGGCATCCCGGCCGAGGCGCGGCGCGCGCTCGAAGAGTTGGAGGCCGAGATCGGCGTCGTCGGCGAGGAGGTCGTGCGCGACCTGCTCGAAGCGCCCGCCCCGCCCGAGGAGGAGCGCCGCGCGGCGCGGCCGGCGTTCAGCGTGGGCGCGCTCCAGTCGCTCCTCGACGCGCCGCACGCCGAGACGCGCGACCGCATCCGCGACCTCCTCTCCGACCCGTTTTTCGCCTACCCCGAGCCGGGGATCTCGAACGACGCCTACCGTACGCTCATCCTCCAGTGGGTCCAGCGGCTGGGCGAGGAGGGCATCGGCTCCCTCGCCTACCCCGAGTGGGCCGGCGGCACGGGCGACATCAGCCGCTTTATCGCCGCCTTCGAGACGCTCGCCACCCACGACCTCAGCCTCGTCGTCAAGTTCGGCGTCCAGTTCGGGCTGTGGGGCGGGTCGGTCCAGCAGCTCGGGAACGAGGAGCAGCGGCGCGAGCTGCTCCCGGCGATCGGGCGGGGCGAGTTGCTCGGCGCGTTCGCCATGTCCGAGCGCGGCCACGGCTCGAACGTCCGCGACCTCCAGACGACGGCTACGTTCGACCGCGAGGCGGACGAGTGGGTCATCGACACACCGACCGACCACGACCACAAAGAGTGGATCGGGAACGCGGCCCGCGACGGCCGCATGGCGACCGTCTTCGCCCAACTCGTCATCGACGGCGAGGGCCACGGCGTCCACGGCTTCCTCGTCCCGCTCCGCGACGAGGGCGGGGCGGTCATGCCCGGCATCCGCATCGAGGACTCGGGCCACAAGATGGGGCTCAACGGCGTCGACAACGGCCGCGTGTGGTTCTCGGACGTCCGCGTGCCGCGGACGGCGCTCCTCGGGCGCTACGCGTCGGTCAGCCCGGAGGGCGTGTATTCGAGCCCGATCCCGAGCGCCGGCAAGCGGTTTTTCGTCATGCTGGGGACGCTCGTCGGCGGGCGCATCGCGGTCGGGGCGGCGGCCAACAGCGCGGCCAAGGCCGGGCTCACGGTCGCCGTCCGCTACGGGGCGCGGCGGCGCCAGTTCGGGCCGGCCGGCGGGCCGGAGGTCGTCGTGCTGGACTACCTCAGCCACCAGCGCCGCCTGCTCCCGCTCGTGGCCACGAGCTACGGGCTGAACTTCGCGCTCCACGCGCTCGCCGAGGACTTCGCGGCGCTCGACGCCGACGCCGACACGCGCGAGGTCGAGGGGCGGGCGGCGGCGCTCAAGTCGATGGCCTCGTGGCACGCCACGCGCGCGCTCCAGGAGGCCCGCGAGGCGTGCGGCGGCGAGGGCTTCCGGTGGTCGGCCCGGATCGCCCACCGCAAGGCGGACTCCGACATCTTCACCACGTTCGAGGGCGACAACACGGTCCTCCAGCTCCAGGTCGCCAAGGGGCTCCTCGGCGGGTACCGCCAGGAGTTCGAGGACCTCAACGCGTGGGGCATGCTCCGCTACCTCCGCGAGCAGGCCGACGTGCGGCTCGGCGAGGTCAACCCGCTCGCGCGCCGGAACACGGACGAGGCGCACCTCCTGGACCCGGCGTGGCACCGGACGCTCTTCGAGCGCCGCGAGCGGACGCTCTTGGTTCAGGTGGCGGCCCGCCTCAAGGGGCGGATCGACCGCGGCGACGACTCGTTCGACGCCTTCGTCGAGGTCCAGGACCACCTGCTCACGCTGGCCCGCGCGAACGCCGAGCGCCTGGTCCTGGAGGCGTTCCAGGACGCCGTCGAGCGCGTGGAGGACGCGCAGCTCCAGAACACGCTCCGCCTCACGTGCGCGCTCTACGCGCTCGAACACGTCGAGCGCGACCGGGGCTGGTTCCTCGAGCAGAACCTGTTCGACGGGCCGGTCTCGAAGGCCATCCGCACCCAGGTCAACGCGCTGCTCGGCCGGCTCCGCCCCGTCGCCGTCGAGCTCGTCGACGCCTTCGGCATCCCGGACGAGCTCCTGGGCTCGGAGATCGGGGCGGGGCGGATGCCGCTCGACCCGTAGCCGCCCCCCCCTCGCCACGGGCGGACCCGGAAGGCGAAGCCCGAGCGCGGACCCAACGGACGGACCCAAAGGGCGGGGTGGTCCGCCACCCCGCCCACGTTTTCCGCCCCGCCCCCGGGGCCTGCTCATGCGCATCACTGACCTGGAATCCGGGACCGTCTACGCCGTCCGCACCCCGTTCCGCGACGACCGCGGGACGCTGGTCCTGGAAGGCGACCGGATGACGTACGAGCGCCACCGGGCGGTCCCGTTCGAGGGCGCCTTTGAGGTCGCGTTCCGCGAGGAGACGCTCGTGCTCCACGAGGACCGGCAAAAAGACGTGGTCGAGCACGCCGAGCGGTTTCTGCGGGAGGTGTAGGTGCCCGGGCGGGGCGGCGGTGCCCCGGCCATCTTCTTCTGACCGATGCGCCTGCCGCTCTGTCTCCTCATGCTCGCCGCCGGCTGCGCGCCGTCCGACGCCCCCGGTCCCGCCCCGCCCGGTCCGACCACGGCGGGCGGGGTGGAGGAGGCGCCGGCGGAGCCGAACCTGAACGCCGCGCTGAGGGAGGCACTGCTCGGGATCTACGGACCCGACAGCGGCGAGGTCCGCTACTTCTGGGGCGAGGTCGACCTCGACGGCGACGGCCAGCCCGAGGCCGTCGCGCACGTCGTCGGCCCCCTCGTCTGCGGGTCGGGCGGCTGCAACACGCTCGTGTTCACGCCGGGCGGCGGCGGCCTCTGGCGCGTCGCGGGCGTCTCCGTCAGCCGCCCGCCCGTGATCGCGGCGCAGACGGAGACGAACGGGTGGCGCGACCTCGCCGTCGGCGGGGGCGGGGCGGAGGGCGGCCGCGCGCTCCTGCCGTTCGACGGCGCGTCGTACCCCAGCAACCCGACCGTCGAGCCGGCCCAGCCCGCGGACGGGGCGGTCGACGGCACCGTCGTCATCGAGCCGTTCGACTCGTTCGCGGACGGCGAGCTTCTGCGGGAGGGAGGCTGAGGGGCGCCGACCGTGGTCGAGGTGGAGGCGTCTTGGGATCCCCGGTCGGCCGCCCCGCCCCGCCACCGGGCGGGGCGGTTACTGATCGAGCGGCCACGCGGCCCCCTCGGTCCGCCCGTGGTCGGTCTCCCGGTCGTAGCGCTCCTGCTCGGCGGCCGTCCGGTCGTAGGCCTCGCGGACGCGGCGTCGGCCCTCAGCGTCGGCCTCGGGGCACGTCGGGGCGTGGACGCTGGCGAACGCGTCGGCGAGCGCCTCGGCGCCGGCGACGGCCCGGTCGCGGTGGCCGTCCTCGTGGCGCCGCAGCGCGGCTGTGAACCGCGCCCAGTCGCGGCGGAGCGCGTAGTCGACGGGGCCGCCGGGGTCCCAGTCGGGGAGCGTCATCGTGAGGTCGAGGTCGACCTCGACGGCCTCCAGGCGGCACCCCGCCCCGCCCGCGACGGCCCGGAAGCGGACGACGACGTCGGACGCCGTCATCCCGAAGTAGGTCGTGCCGTGGTCGGTCGGCCCGCCGGCCCGCATCGAGCGGTGGACCTCGGCGACGGACCGCCCGCGGACGGCGTAGGGGCGGACGTCCAGGCGGGTCCGCAGCGTGGGCGGCGCCGGGGGCTCGCGCGGCGTCTCCGCCCCGCCCGACCCCGCAGCGGGCGGGGCGGGGCGGCCCGCGTAGGCGACGAGGGCGAGGGCGGCGACGAGGGCGAGCGGGCGCAGGGGCGGGGCGGCGCGTTCGCGGAGGTATCGGCCGCTCGCCCCGCGCCTCGTGCTCCGCGCCGGAGCGGAACGCCCCGGTTCCCACCCCGCCCGCTGTCGGCGGACCGGGCGGGGCGGCCCCGGGCGGTGGCGTCCAGAACCACCCCGCCCTCGGGGTCCGCCCGCCCTAGACACGACGAGTCGTGTCTCTACGAGTGCCGTTCATTGGCGGGGTGGCAGAGGGCGGGGCGGCCCGGTTGGGGCGGGGCGGCAGGGCACAGCGCTCCGCCTCCACCCCCGCTCTGCCCATTCCTAGTTCCCCTTTCCTATTTCCTGACGGCCCCGCCCCGCCCGCGGCGCTACTCCTGGCGGAGCGCCTCGATGGGGTGCAGCCGGGCCGCCTTGGTCGCCGGGTAGACGCCGAAGGCGAGGGCCACGGCCGTGACGCCGGCGAGCGCGCCGAGCGCCCACGCCCACGGGAACGCCGGCGACGAGTCCAGGACGGCCGCCGCCACGTTCCCGCCGAGCACGCCCAGCGCCACGCCGGTCAGCCCGCCGATCTGGCACAGGACGACGGCCTCGACCAGGAACTGCCGGCCGATGTCGCGGCGCGTAGCGCCGAGCGACTTCCGCACGCCGATCTCGCGCGTCCGCTCCGTCACGCTGACGAGCATGATGTTCATCACGCCCACGCCGGCGGCCAGGAGCGCGATAAGCCCGATGCCTACGCCGCCCGCGGTCAGCGCCGAGGCGAACCCGTCGAAGGTCTCGGCGGTCGCCTCGTTCGACGTCACCTCAAAGTCGTTCTCGGCCTCGGGCGGGAGCCGGCGGATGGCCCGCATCTGCCCAATCGTCTCGGCCCGGAGCCCGGGGACCGCCTCGGCGCTCCGCGCGCGGACGTCGATGTCGACGTCGGCCTCGTCGAGCCCGTAGGCCGCGATCAACCGCGTGATCGGGACGTAGACCCGGTTGTTCGCGCTGCCGCCGCCGAGCCCCTCGGCCTCCTCGCCCGCCACGCCGACGACCGTGTACCGCCGGCCGTCGATGCGGACCTCCTTGCCCACGGCCTCGACGCCCTCGAACAGGGTCCCGACGAGCGTCGCGCCCAAGACGGCCACCGATCGGGCCGAGCGGACGTCGTCGTCGGTGAGGAAGCGGCCCCGGGCCAGCGACTTCCCGTTGTTCTCGAGGTAGTCTCCGGTCGTCCCCATGAGGCCCACGCTGGGCTCCGTCGACTCGCCGCCGGCGCGGACCGTCGCCCCGCCCTGCCACAGCTTCGGGCTGACCGACGCCGCGAGCGTGAGGAGGTCGTCCAGGCGCTCGGCCTGCGCGTACGGGAGCGGCTGACCTTTCATCTGGCCCGTCATCGGGTCCCACTCCCGCTCGACGGTGATCGTGTTGGTGCCCAGCCCGACGAGGTTGTCCTTGAACGTGCCGTCCAAGACGCCGACGGCCGTGACCGACGCGATCACCGAGAACACGCCGATGGCCATGCCGACGAGCGTGAGCGCGCTCCGCAGCTTGTTCGCGCGGAGGGCCTGGAGGGCGAGGCGGAGGGTCTCGGCGAACGACACGGGCGGGGCGGGGTGGGTGACGAGTTACGGGTAAAGGGTGACGAGCCAATGCGGATGCGGGCGAGGCGGGAAGCTCTTGCTCGCCGCCCGCGACGGGGGGGGCGCTGGGGAGGCCACTCGCCCGTCACTCATAACTCGTCACCCATCACTCGTAGCGGAGGGCCTCGATGGGGCGGGACCGCGCGGCCTGCCACGCCGGGACGACGCCGGCCACGAGCCCGACGACGACGCAGAGCCCGAACGCGAGCGCGACCGTGCCGGCCGAGAGCTGGGCCGTAAACACCTGGTTGATCCCGAACGCCACGAGCGCCGCGATCGCGACGCCAATCACCCCGCCCACGAGGCACACGAGGACGGCCTCGACGAGGAACTGGATGAGGACCGACCGCCGCGTGGCCCCGAGCGCCTTGCGCACGCCGATCTCGCGCGTCCGCTCCTTGACGCTCACGAACATGATGTTGGTCACGCCGATCATGCCGACGAGCAGCGAGAGCGCCGTGAGGAAGATGCCGACGCCGTAGGTGGCGATTCGGATGGCCTGCACGAAGTCGCGGAGCACGTCCTGGCGGTTGATCGAGAAGTCGTCGTCTTCGAGCGCGTCGAGCCCGCGCGCCTGGCGCACGACGCCGACGAGCGCGTCCTGGAC
The DNA here is from genome assembly GCF_031846415.1 of Rubrivirga litoralis. NCBI lineage: Bacteria > Pseudomonadati > Rhodothermota > Rhodothermia > Rhodothermales > Rubricoccaceae > Rubrivirga > Rubrivirga litoralis. The sequence goes on from NZ_JAVRHT010000022.1 coordinate 33,264, forward strand.
CTCGTCGACGCTCACGCCGTCGGCCGCGCGGACCTTGACCGAGAGGCCGGGGTTGCGGTCGAACACGCGGCGGTACGTGGGGAGCGGGAGGATGGCGTAGGAGTCCGTCGACTGACCGAAAAACGACGGCCGCGGCGCCAGCGTCCCGACGACCGTGAACGTGCGGCCCCCCATGCGGACCTCCTTCCCGATGGGGTCCTCGGACGGGAACAGGTCCTCGACCACGTCGGCGCCGAGCACGACGACGGCCCGCCCCGCCCGGCTCTCGGCGTCGGTGTAGAACCGGCCGGCCGCGAGGTCGACGCCGCCCGTGTCGGGGAACTCGGCCGTCGACGCCTCGAAGAACACCCCGTTAACGCGGTCCTGCCCGCGCTGGATGTCGGTGACCCCGCCCGCGACCGGGGCCACGGCCGCCACGCCCTCGGCGCGCGCGCGGATCACGTCGGCGACGTCCTCGTCGATGGGCGGCCGGTTCCGGTACTGCCACCAGTCGCCCTGGATGATCCACGGGGTCCGGTCGACGAAGAGGGCGTCGTCGCCGAAGAGCGAGAGGCTCCGGTTGAACGCGCCCTCGACCCCGTTGATGACCGTGAACATGGACGTCACGGACACGATGCCGATGACGATCCCGAGCGTGGTCAGGAGCGCCCGCGTCTTCCGCTCCCACAACGCGGACGCGGCGATGCGGACGCCCTCGACGATCTCAGTGTTAACGGCGGGCACAGTGGGCGGGGCGGGGTGGGAGCGGCCGGTCGGGGCGACCTACGGGCGGGGCGGGGCGGGGTTGCGGGACGAGCGAGGGGTGACGGTTATGAGTGATGAGCAAGAGGCGAGTCTCTCTACGCCGGTGCTCTCCCGCTCGTGCAGCCACCCCCGCCTCTCTAGGAGCCGCTCGCGAGGGCGGGGCGGTTGGCGGAGCGCGCCGCGGCTGAAAGGGACCGCCCCGCCCGTCACTCATCACCCGTCACTTTTCGCCCCCAGGTCCCGCTCGAAGCGGAGGCGGACGTCGCGGTAGGCCGCGTTGTAGCCAGCGGCGGCGACCGTGTAGCCGGCGGCCAGCCCGAGGACTGTCATGCCGGGGTGCTTGTTGGGGAACGTGTCGTAGGCGAACCGGGCGTAGCCCATGCCGCGCGCCTGGTCCTCCATGCGCACGAGGAGCGCCCGCGCGACGCCCGTGCGGCGCCAGCGGTCGAGGACGCCGCCCTTGGCGCTGTAGAAGGTGGTGGCCGTCTCGGCGTAGCCCACCTTGTAGCCCACGGCCCGGTCGCCGACCGACGCGAGGAGGAACGTGAGGTCGGTCCGGTCGAGCCGGTAGATCACGCGGCCCTCGCCGAAGACGGCCTCGTTGAGGTCGCGGACCTCGTCGAACCGGTCCATCCCCACGCGCTCGATGCGGAGTCCGGGCGGGCCGTCGGGGACGATGTCGGGGGCGAGGTCGATCTGCATGGCGGACCCGGGGAGGACGCGGCCGGCGGGGTACGGTACGGGCCGCCCCGCCCGCGGTCAAGGGCCGCCCGCCGGGTCCGCCCCGCCCGAGGCGGCGGGCGGGGCGGTCTGCCCCCGCCACCCCGCCCCGGCGGCGCGGGCGGGGTGGGGCTACGGCCGGCCGGCCACCTGCTCGGCCGCCCACTCCACGACGGCGCGGGCGTCGGCGACGGCCGCCTGCCACTCGGCCTCGTCCACGTCGCCGAGGTCGGCGGGGTAGCGCGTGATCACGGCGTACTGCGTGAGCGCCTGGGCGGCCTCGGCCGACAGAGGGGAGGCGCCGGCGCCGGCTCGCTCGGCGAGGTCGATCAGCAGGATCACATCGTGCGTCTGCGGCGGAGGGGCTCCGGTCCGTGCGAGGAGGACGGCCTTCAGCGCCTTCTCGGCGGCCTGCTGTGCATGAAAGCACAGGAGCTCGAGGTAGACGCCCGAGGGCGGGGCGGACTCCGCCAACAGGAGGTCGGCGTGGGCGTAGCCCAGCCACGACCTCGGGTCCGAGGAGTCGGAATGGCTAGAGGACGGCACGAGCGAGAAGAGGGGCAGCTTTCGCGTCGTAGAGCGTGCGGCCCGTCCGCAGGATCTCGCGGTAGACGAGCCCCGGGTTGTCGCCGTGCTGGGCGAGAACGGCGGGCGTGGTCACGAGCAGGTCAATGCCCACGCCCGGACGCGGGAGGCGCGCCCCGATCTCGACCATCGCCCGCCGGCGCGGCGTCCCGTCAGGCATCACCACCAGGAGGTCGACGTCGCTGTCGGGCCGGGCGGTCCCCGCCGCGCGGCTCCCGAACAGGACCACGCGGAGCGGGTCGAACTCGGCCACGATCTGCGCGACGAGCGGGCGGACGAGCGGGTCCTCGGCAGGGTCGGCGTGCGTGGACATGGGGGCGGGGCGGACCCAACGGGCGGACGCAAGGTGCGAACTCGCCACATGGTACGGGCCGCCCCGCCCGCATGCTCCGCTCAGCCGCCCCGCCCCGGCAGCGCGGGCGGGGGAGACTCGGGGAGCGCCGGCGCGTCGGCCGCCTCGGGCGGGGCGGCGTCCTCGACGAGCGACCACGGTTCGAGGAGCGCCTCGGGCACGCCCGACAGGAACCGGCTGGGCTCGGTCAGAAACTGGCCCGTGCCGCGCCGGTACTGCGCGAGCGGGTACGAGCAGTACAGCTCCGTCTCGGCGCGCGTGAGCGCCACGTAGAGCAGCCGCCGCTCCTCGTCCTCGCCGTCCTGGTCGCGGACGGCGTACTGCGACGGGAGCACGCCGTCGAGCGCGTGGAGCAGGAAGACGGTGTCGAACTCGAGCCCTTTCGCCGAGTGGATCGTCGAGAGCACGAGCGGCGCCTCGTCCTTCAGCGCGCCCTCGGCCGCCTCCTGCGACCAGTCGAGCGGGTCGAGCGCGAGCGACTCCAGGAGCGCCGTCCGCGAGCGGTGCTGCGCCGCGAGCGCTGCGACGGCGTCGAGGTCGGCCTCGCGCTGGGGCCAGTCGTCGGCGTAGACGCGCTCGAAGACCGGGCGGTAGTACGCGAGCACGCGCTCGACCTGGGCCTCGGGCGCGAGCGCGTCGCCGCCAGGGCGGGGTGGGGACCCGTCGCGGAGCGGCGTCAGCGCCTCGACCAGGCGCGCCACGTTCCGCGCGACGGCCGGCGACGGGACGATGTCGTCGGCCGAGCGGAGCGCGTGGACGGCCGCCCCGCCGGTTTGCGGTCCGCCCGCGTCCGCCGCCCCGCCCGTGGCGGTCGAGATCCAGTCGAGGAGCCGCGCCGCCGTCTGTGGGCCGACGCCCTCGACGAGCCGGAGCACCCGGTTCCAGGCGACCGCGTCGGCCGGGTTCTCGGCGACGCGGAGGTGGGCCACGACGTCCTTGACGTGGGCGGCCTCGGCCAGCTTCAGCCCGCCGTATTTCACGAACGGGACGCCGCGCCACGTGAGCTCCGCTTCGAGCGCGTACGAGCACCACCCCGACCGGAACAGGACGGCCTGCCGGTCGAGCGCCACCCCGCCCTCGCGCTTGTCGAGCACCACCTGCGCCACGAACCGGCTTTCCCAGTCGTCGTCCGGCGCCTGGACGAGGGCGGGGCGGTCGCCGCCCTCGCGGTCCGTGAACAGGCGCTTGTCGTACTTCTCGCGGGCGCCCGCCAGGACGTGGTTGGCGAAGTCCAGGATGGGCTGCGTCGAGCGGTAGTTGTGCTCCAGCTTCAGCACGCGCGCGCCGTTGTAGCGCTTGCCGAAGTCGAGGATGTGGCCTACGTCGGCCCCGCGGAAGCCGTAGATCGACTGCGCGTCGTCGCCGACGGCCGTCAGGTTGCCGTGGGCGGACTGGAGCTGCTCCACGAGGTCGGCCTGGAGCGCGTTCACGTCCTGGTACTCGTCGACGAGGACGTGCCGGCACCGCCCCGCGACGGCGCGGCGCGCGTCGTCGCTCTCGGTGAGGAGCCGGAGCGTGAGGGCGAGGAGGTCGTCGTAGTCGACCACGCCCGTCTGGCGCTTGGTCTCGGCGTAGGCCCGCTGGAGGTCGAGGAGCAGGTCGAGGTGGCCCGCGTACTGCGGGTAGTCTTCGGTGAGCACGTCGTCGAGCGCGATCCCGCGGTTCGTGGCCGCCGAGAACATGGCGAGCAGCGTCCGCTTTTTGGGGAACCGCGTGGGGAGCGTGTGGAGCCCCATCCGCGTCCGCGCGAGGTCGACCACGTCGGCGGCGTCGGCGGCATCGAGGACCCCGAACCGGCGCGGGTAGCCGATGGCCTCGGCGTGCACGCGCAGCGTCTCCAGGCAGAAGGCGTGGAACGTGCCGCCCCGCACCCGTTCGCAGCGGCCGTCGAGGAGCGCGCCGGCGCGCTCGATCATTTCGCGGGCGGCCCGGCGCGTGAACGTGAGGAGCGCGATCTGCTCCGGCTTCACGCCCGTCTCGACGAGGTAGGCCACGCGGTACGTGAGCGTCCGCGTCTTGCCGGTCCCGGCGCCGGCCACGATGAGCGTCGCCCCGCCCGGCGCCGTCGCCGCGGCGTGCTGCTGCGGGTCGAGCGCCTCGGCGTAGTCGATCTGGAGGGCCGCGGGCGGGGCGGGCGCCCGGGGCTGGAGGACGAAGCGGCGGGCCACGGGCGGGGCGGGGTGGTGGCGTGGAGTCTACGTCGCTTTGGCCTGGGGGCGGTCCGAAGCGCCTGGACCTGAAGCTGTCCCGCCCGTACCCTACGGCAATTCCGCGCCCGGCTTCATGACCCGCCCCGCCCTCCTCGCACTCGGCCTGCTTGTCGTCACGACGGCCGCGAGCGCCCAGGACACCACGCGCCTCCTCGTCACCGTCGTTGACGACTCGACGGGGGCCGTTGTCGCAGGCGCCATCGTCGGCCTCATGGGCGGGACGATCCAGGCGGTCTCGGGTGCCGATGGCCTCGCTCGGCTCGACCTGCCGCCCAACATCTACGTGGTCCACGTCAAGGCCGACGGCTACGACCCAATTACGTTCACAACTTCGGTGGACGGAGCGGAGGTGGCCGGAACCGCCGGGCTCCTGCCGGCGGCGCGGGCACTCGACGAAGTCGTCACGACGGCCGAGCGGCCCCGGCGCGACCTCGACCAGGTTGGGTTCTACACGCGCCGGGCCGAGGGGCGTGGAGCCTACCTCGATCGTGCGGAGCTCGACCTAAAGGGTCAGGGTCAGCTCGCCGCTGTCCTCATTGGGATGCCCGGCGTGAAGGTTCAACGGTGGAGCGAGCCGCCACTCGGGACGCGTCTCGTGGCTGTGTCGTCACGGGGCGGGATGGGGCCGGACGGGCTCCGCAGCGCAGCGCCGTGCCCTATGAGGATCTACCAGGACGGCGTTAAAATTGGAGATGACCAGGACTTCGATCTCACGCAGCACGAGACGGAGGGGCTCGCCGGCATTGAGGTCTACGCCGGCCCAGCGACGGTTCCGACCGAGTACCGGCAGTTCACGCCGTGTGGTGTGATCCTGCTGTGGACGCGGAGCGAGTAGGACCTCCCTAGCGGTCCCACGCCGCCTCGTCGCCCTCGTCGAAGTCGGCGAACGCTTCGGCGAGCCCGCCGAGCGCCTCGGCGGCCGTTTCGAGCACGGCTGCGAGCTGGTCGTCGTCGGTCTCGTGGACGCGGTCGCGGAGCGACGACTGGAGATCCAGGAGGTCCTGGTGCGAGCGGCGGGCGGTGTCGGCGAGCGGCATGGGCGGGGTTGGAGAGTGGGAGGGGGCTACCGGCCGCCCCGCCCGTTGGGTCCGCCCTGTGGGTCCGCTTGTTGGGTCCGCCCGTCAGTTTTTACTCCGCCCCGCTCGGGCGGGGCGGTCCCGGAGCGGTGGCGATGGGGGGCGGGGCGGCCTATATTCGGGCCGTCTCCCCCGCGCCCCTCAGGGCACTCGGCGCGGGCCGTCTCCCCCCACAGCGCCCCCCCCCGTCATGGGCAAGGTCATCGCGGTCGCGAATCAGAAAGGCGGGGTCGGGAAGACCACGACGGCCGTGAACCTGGCCGCCTCGCTGGCCGCCTCCGAGCACCCCACGCTCCTGCTCGACACGGACCCCCAGGCCAACGGGACGTCGTCGCTGGGCATCGAGAGCCGGACGGCGCCGTCGTCCGTGTACGACGTGCTCACCGGGAGCGTGGCCGTCGAGGACGCCACGCTCCATACGGAGATGCCGTTCCTCGACGTGGTCCCCAGCCACATCAACCTGGTCGGGGCCGAGATCGAGATGATCGACCTGTTCGAGCGCGAGCGGGTCTTGAAAAAGGCGCTCCAGCGCGCCCGGCGGACGTACGACTTTATCGTCATCGACTGCCCGCCGTCGCTGGGCCTGCTCACGCTCAACGCGCTGACCGCCGCCGACTCGGTCCTCATCCCGGTCCAGACCGAGTACTTCGCGCTCGAAGGCCTGGGCCAGCTCCTGAACACGATCAAGATCGTTCGGCAGCACCTGAACCCGGACCTCGAGATCGAGGGCGTGCTGCTGACCATGTTCGACGGGCGCCTGCGGCTCTCGAACCAAGTGGCCGCCGAGGTTCGCCGGTACTTCGGCGACCGCGTGTTCGAGGCCGTCGTGCAGCGGAACGTCCGCGTGTCGGAGGCGCCCAGCTTCGGCAAGCCGGTGCTCCTGTACGACGCGGTCTCGTCGGGGTCCAAAAACTACATGGCGCTCGCGGGCGAGGTCATCCGCAACAATCAGCGCTACCTCGAAGACGAGGCGGCCGGCGAGGCGTCGGACGGCGCCCCGCTCGACGCGCCGCCGGTCGTGGCCGAGCCCGCCCCGCCCCGCCCCGCGCCCTCGGGCGCCGCCCGCCCCGGCCCCGACGCGGGCGGGGTGGAGCCCCAGCCGCCGCCTAATCCGTCGCCGAGCGCGCCGCCGCCGCCCGCCTCGCCCCCGACGGTGTCGGCCCCGCCGCCGAGCGCCGCCCCGCCCTCGTCGCCGAGCGCGGCCGGGCGTGGCGACGGGTTCGGAGAGCCCAGCCGCGTCGTCCTCGCCTCGCGCGCGACGCCCGGCCGCCCGGGCCAGTGAGTCCGTCGGCCGGCGAGTCGGCGAGCGCCTCCGCTCGACCCGGCTCCGCCCGGCTGTAGCCTCGACCCACTGATCGACCGACCGATCTATCGACCCCCGAACACGATGGCCACCAAGAAAGCCGCCCTCGGCAAGGGCCTCAGCGCCCTCCTCCCGCAGCAGCCCTCGGAGCCCGGCGACGAGGGCGGAGCGGGCACGCGCCTCTACAACTTCGAGGAGCGCCGCCGGCTCGCCGGCCGCGTCGCCGACCTGGAGGTCGAGGCCATCCGGCCCAACCCGTACCAGCCGCGGAAGGACTTCGACGAGGACGCCCTCGACGAGCTCGCCGCCTCGGTCCGCCAGCTCGGCATCATCCAGCCGCTCACGGTCCGCGCCCTCGGCGACGGCCGCTACGAGCTGATCTCAGGCGAGCGCCGGCTCCGCGCGAGCCGCCGCGCCGGGCTCACGCGCGTGCCGTGCTACGTCCGCGAGGCGGACACGGAGGAGATGCTCGAGATGGCGATCGTCGAGAACGTCCAGCGCGAGGACCTCAACCCGGTCGAGGTGGCCCTGGGCTACCAGCGGCTGATGGAGGAGGTGGGGCTGACGCAGGAGCAGGTGGCCGAGAAAGTGGGCAAGAGCCGGCCGACGGTCGCCAACGCGCTCCGCCTGCTCCGGCTGCCGCCGCGCGTGCAGGCCTCGCTCCGTGAGGGGGCGCTCTCCTCGGGCCACGCCCGCTCGCTCGTCGGCGTCGAGGACCCCGACGCGCTGCTCGCCCTCCACCGCGCGACCCTCGACGAGGGCCTCTCGGTCCGCGAGGTCGAGCGCCGGGCGCGGGCGCTCCGCGAGGGCGCCGCGCCGGAAGACGCCGCCCCGCCCGCGCCGTCGGCCCCGGCCGCCGGGCTCCCCGACCGCGACCGGCTCCAGGTCGAGGCGATGGAGGCGAGGCTCCGCGACCGCGTCGCGTCGCAGGTCCGCATCCGCCACCGCGACGACGGCGGGACGATTGAGATCGCGTACTACTCGGTCGACGATCTGGAGCGCGTGGTCGACCGCCTGCTCGGGGACTAGCCGGCGCGGCGGCCCGTTCTGCGGAGACAGACCGGCGGGCTGCTGAACGCTGGGGAACGGAGACATGCGGACCGGAAGCCGACAGGCCGGCAAGGCCAACGGGCAGAGAGCTGCAGGCCACCGCCCCGCCCGGCGGGGCAGGGTGGCGTGCGGCCTCGTCGCCCTGGCCCTCTTTGCTGCCGCGGGCGGGGTGGAGGCGCAGGTCGTGGCCCCGCCCCCGGTAGACGCCCCGCCCGCCGATTCGGTCGCGGCCGACTCGCTGCCGTCGCCGCGCGGGGCGGTCCTCCGGGCGGTGGCCGTGCCGGGGTGGGGGCAGGTGTACGCGGGCCAGCCGCTGAAGGCGCCGTTCGCGGCGGCCGCCGTCGCGGGTGCCGTGGTGTACGCCGTCTCGCGGCAGCGGCAGTACCGTCGGTACGAGCGGGCAGCCCGCTACGCTGGCTGCGTCGACGAACCCGACCGGATCGACTTCGAGGAGAAGTGCTCGCCCGACATTCTGGAGTCGACGCGCGACGAGTGGGAGGCGCTCAACGAGCCCACGTTCGCGAGCGTGAAACCCATCCGCGACCGGGCGCGCGGGCAGCGCGACATCGCCGTTCTCGTCGTCGGCGTGGCGTACGCGGTCCAGGCGCTCGACGCCTACGTGGCGGCGCAGTTGGCCGGCTTCGACGTGAGCGAGGACCTCTCGGTGCGGCTCGCGCCTGAGCGGGGCGGCCTCGCCTTCCGCGTGCGGCTGTAGCGGGGGCGGGGCGGCCGGGCAGCGCGTGGGCAGGGCGGTGGCGCTCCACCCCGCCCGCGACGAGGGGGGCGGGGCGGTCAGGCCGCCCCGCCCGCGTCCTCCGGCTCCTTCTTCCCGAACGTCGGGTCCACCTTGATGCGCGCGACGACGAGGAAGCTGGGGAGCGTGGCGATGAGGACCCACGTGAAAAAGCTCTGGTAGCCCACGAGGTCCTCCAGCCAGCCCGAGATGAGGCCGGGGAGCATCATGCCGAGCGCCATAAGCCCGGTCCCGATCGCGTAGTGGGCCGTCTTGTGCTCGCCCTCGGAGATCCAGATGAGGACGAGGAGGAAGGCGGCGAACCCGAACCCGTACCCGAACTGCTCGATGGCGACCGCCCCGCTCACGACCCACAGGCTCTCCGGCCGGACGACCGCGAGCGCGAGGTAGACCGCGTTCGGGAGGTTGATGGCGAGGACCATCGGCCAGAGCCACCGGCCCAGCCCGTCGCGGGCGGCCACGATGCCGCCCAGGATGCCGCCGACCGTGAGCGCGGCGACCCCGACCGTGCCGTACACCAGCCCCACCTCGCCGGTCGTGAGCGCGAGCCCGCCGGCCTCGGCCGAGTCCAGCAGGAACGGCGTCACGAGCTTGACGACCTGGCCCTCGGCGAAGCGGTAGAGCAGCACGAACGCGACGGCGACCCCGATCTCGGGCTTCTCGAAGAACGACACGATCGTCTCGGCGAACGGGCTCCCCGAGAACGGGAGCGACCGGAACAGGCGCCCCCACGGCCCGGTCCAGCGCGGCGCGACGATCCCGGCCAGCGTCATCGGCACGAGGAGCACGACGAGCGTCGGGATGAACAGGGCGAGGAACGCGAGGTACTGCGCGATGCCCTCCGCCCCGCCCGAGCCCGCGGCTGCCGGGGCGTCCTGGGCGGGGCGGGGGAGGGCGACGGCGTGCCACGCCATGAGCGCCAGGAACACGCCGGCCAGCACGAAGAACGAGATCGACCACGCAAACGGGATGTTGCCGCTCGTGGCCCGGAACGTGGCCGCGGTCGGCCCGTCGAGCTTCGGGTCGGCCTGGACGACGGCGAGGAACGGGCGGTCCCAGTTGGCGGCCGTGAACGTGAACCGCTCGCCGCCTTCGACCAGGTGGAGGCTCTGGTCGCCGCCCGCGAGCCCGAGGTTGACGGCCACCTCCTCGCCCGGCGGCGGCGGGCCGGACAGGCGGAGCGCGACGACGGCGAGGTCGCCGGCCGTGGCGCTCGGGGGCGGGGCGTCCTCGCCGAACAGCCCGGCGATGGCTCGGCCGAGCGGGTCCGACACGCGGCGCGTCCACCACGACGGCCCGGCGTCGTCGGCCGGGCCGCCCGCGGCCGCCCCGCCCTCGGCGGCGTAGAACCCAGCCGCGGCGTTCGCGGCGCGCGCGCGGCGGAGAACGGCGCCGACCTCGGCCGTGTCGCGGGGCGCGATCCCCACGGAGAGGACCGGGGCCGAGGCCGTGAGAGCCAGGTCGCCGCGCGCGGCGCCCGCGGCCGCCGTCCGCTCCGTGGCCCCGAGCGGGAGCGCGTCGGGCGCGAGCGGGGCAGCCAGCTCGACCGCCCGGACCTCGACGTCGACGGCGCCCAGCCCGGTCGAGCTCTCGAGCGTGCCGGCCAGGAACGGGACGGCGCCGGAGACGGCGAAGATGGCGGCCCGGTAGAACGTGCTCCGGATGCCCACGTACCACGCCTGGTCGTGCTCGTCGAGGGCCAGCAGGTAAAACCCGTCGGCGGCGATGTCGTGCGTGGCCGACGAGAAGGCGAGGAGCCAGAAAAACGCGAGCGAGCCCTGCACCCACGCGTCAGTCGGCAGCGTGAGCGCGACGCCGGCGAGGCCCCCGCCGATCAGCACCTGCATCACCACGATCCACCACCGCTTCGTCTTCAGCACGTCGACGAGCGGGCTCCAGAACGGCTTGATCACCCACGGCAGGTAGAGCCAGCTCGTGTAGAGCGCGATGTCGGTGTTCGACATCCCCATCCGCTTGTACAGGATGACCGCCAGGGCCATGACGGCCATGTACGGGAGCCCCTCGGCAAAGTACAGCGAGGGCACCCACCGCCAGGGCGAGCGCGACGTGGGCGCGGCGTCGGAGGCGGTCGGGGGGGCGTCGGTGACGATCTCGGCCATCGAGGGCGGGGCGGTCGGGTGGGGGCGTCCGATGGTACGACAGCCGGCCCCGGCCGCCCCGGGGTCACACGCCGCCCCGCCCCCACACGCGGCCCGGACGGGGCGGCGAACCGGGCGGGACGGTCGGCCGTTTCGGGGGCCGCTCCCGCCGCTCCTACCTATGCTCCTCCGCCTCGCCCTCGCCGCCCTCGCCCTCGCGGTCTGCGCCCACCCCGCCCGCGCCCAGGAGGTGGCCGAGTCGCCGGACCTGGAGGGGAAGGGCGACCGGATCACGTTCGGCGGGCTCGTCCAGACCCAGTTCAACACGTCGGGCCAGGACGGCGCCGACGCGACCGAGCTCTCGCTCCGCCGCGTGCGCCTGTCGGCGAACGCGCGCGTGAGCCCGATTGTCAGCGGGCGGATCCAGGCCGAGCTGGCGAACGCGGCCACGGGCGGGGCGGCCGAGCTCAACGAGGCGTACGCGCTGTTCCAGTTCGACCCCGCGGTCGGCGTCCTGGTCGGGAAGGGGGGGCGGCCGTTCGGGATCATCGACGCGACGACGGCGGCCACGCTCACGCCCATCGAGCGGGGCGCCCGGTTCCGCGGCGCCGAGGCCGTCGAGCTGTACCGGACGCTGGAGGCGCTGGCGTACGCGGGCCGCTCGGTGGGCGTCCAGGTGCTCGGCGAGGCCGGCCCGGTCGTCTACGCGGCCGGCTACTTCCGCGGCGCGACGGGCGAGGAGGGGGGCGACGCCGACATCCGCCAGGTGGCCGCGCGCGTCCAGGTCCAGCCGGTCGCCGGCGTCAAGGTCGGGCTGGCGGCGACGAACCGGGCGTTCGCCCGCGACGCCCCGCCCGCCCTCGACGGCGGCCTCGGGGCCGACCCGTCCGGCGACACGCGGCGCGGGAGCGGGGTGGCGCTCGACGTCGAGATCGGCGACTACGGCCGGACCGGGTTCCACGCGCTCGGCGAGGTCGTGACGGGCACGCTCGACCCGTTCCGCGACCACGCGTTCCGCGGCGCCCAGGGCTGGCTGGCCTACCGCGTCGGAGGCCTGGCGGGGCGGACGGACAGCGTGCTCGTGGCCGTCGAGCCCCTGCTCCGCGTGAGCGCCGCCGACGCCGAGGGGCCGCTCGGCGAGTCCGACGGCGTGCTCCTCACGCCGGGCCTCAACCTGTACGCGGCCCGGAACACGCGGCTGGCCCTCAACCTCGACGTGTTCCTCCCGAGCGCCGACGACCGCGAGACGCTTGTCGCGTTCCGCGGCCAGGTCCAGATCGCGTTCTGAGGCCGCCCCGCCCGCGCATGGGCGGGGCGGCGGTTTTTAGGGGCGGGCCACGTCGACGCGCCGCGCCGGGCTCTCGACGCCCACGCGGCTCACGGCCGAGACGGCGACGGCCTCGGCGCCGGCCGGGAGCGCCATCGACTGCACCCCGCCCCCGACGACGCGCCACGACCACGCGCCCCGCGTCCGCGTGCGGACGACCCACTGCCACACGGGCTCGCTGCCCTCCTGCGCCCACACGGCCCGCCCGCCCTCGACGCGGACGGCGGGCGGGGCGGGCGGGGTGGCGCCCAGCCACGGCGAGGCCGGGACGAGCGCGGGCTCGGCGTACGGCCCCGTCCCCAGGTTGCGGCCCAGCGAGCTGTAGCGGTCGAGGAGCGCCTTCATCGAGAAGTGGACGGTGCCGGTCGCCTCGGCGTCGTCGCGGACGAGGCGGACCTGGCGGACGATCTGCTCGGGCTCGTAGCCGCCCACGTCCGGGAGCGTCCGGCTGTCGTAGAGGCCGGGCCAGAGGTGGCGGCCGCGGTCGTTCTGCTGGCCCCACCAGTCGAGGAGCGCGGGGAACGGCTGGCCCCGGCTCTCGATGGACCAGTAGAGCTGCGGCGCGAGGTAGTCCAGCCAGCCCTCGCGCAGCCACCGCCGGGCGTCGGCGTAGATCTCGGCGTACTGGTCGAACCCGCGGACGCCGGCGGGGTGGCCGGGCCGCCAGATCCCGAACGGGCTGATGCCCACCTTCACGTGGGGCTTCTCGGCCTTCACCTCGCGGTAGAGCCGCTCGACAAAGCGGTCGACGTTCTGGCGCCGCCAGTCGTCGCGGCCCAGCGTCTCGCCGGCGGCGACGGCGCGGGCATAGCTGGCATCGTCGGGGAACGACACGCGCCGGCCCCGCTTCTCGACCGGGTACGGGTAGAAGTAGTCGTCCAGGTGGACGCCGTCGACATCGTAGCGCTGGACCACGTCGAGGATCGTCCGCATCGAGTGGTCCGTCGCCTCGGGCTCGCCGGGGTCGAGCCATGTGTAGTCGCCGTAGGTGCGGACGAGGTCGGGGCGGAGGACCGAGACGTGCTGGCCGTCGCGGGGTCCGCGCTGCGTCGGGTGGCTCGCGCGGTACGGGTTGAACCAGGCGTGGAGCTCGAGCCCGCGCGCGTGGGCCTCGTCGACCGCGAACTGGAGCGGGTCGTACCACGGGCTCGGAGCCTGCCCCTGCCGCCCGGTGAGGACCTCGGACCACGGCTCGTAAGGCGAGAAGTACAAGGCGTCGGCGAAGGGGCGGACCTGGAACACGACGGCGTTGAGCCCGACCTCCACGGCCCGGTCGAGGAGCGACCGGAGCTCGGCCTGCTGCTGCGCCGTCGAGAGCCCGGACCGGCTCGGCCAGTCGATGTTGGCAACGGTCGCGATCCAGGCCGCTCGGAACTCGCGGGCCGGCCCGGGCAGCGCGGCCGCGTCGACCACCACCCCGCTCGGCCGGGCGGGCGCCTCGGGCGGGGCGGCCGGCGGCGAGGGCGCTTCGGGCGGTCGCTCGGCGACGGGCGGGGCGGGCGCGGCCGGCGGCGTCGGCGGCGTGAGCGGCGGCGCCCCGCACGCGGCGACGGCGACGGCGAGCGCGAGGACGAGCGGGGCGGGGCGGAGCGTCACGGCGGGAACGGAGGGAGGGGCCGTGAGACTACGCCCGAACGGGGCGCCCCCGCCGGCCTCCCCGCCCGCTCCGTCGCCGCGGGTTCATCTGTTCGGACGTCCGGTTCGGGCGGGGCGGGCATGGTTCTGGCGGTACGTTCGTTCGGTCCGCTTCGCCCCGCCCCCGCCGCCCCGCCCGCCCGTGCGCCTCCCGCTGTTCGCCGCCGTCCTCCTCACCGCCGCCGGCTGCGCGCCGACCGACGCCCCCGCCCAAACGCCCGCCGAGGGCGACGTGGGCGAGGAGCTGACGCAAGAAGAAGAAGCCCGCGTGCTCGACAACCTCCGCGTCGAGATCCCCGAGCTCGCCACCCTGCCCCTCGACCTCGGCCCGCTCGCCGCGAGCGGGGCGGACGGCGTCCGCCTCGGCACGCTGACCGTCGACGGCCGGCAGACCGTCCCGGTCCTCCTGTCCGACGACGGCGCGCGCTTGTTCCTGCTCGCCGGCCCGCCCCTCGACGTGGGCCGCGACGAGGCCGCCCTCGCGTCGGTCCGCGCCGACCTCGCGGCGGCCGAGGCGCAGGCCGACAGCCTCCGCCGGTCGCTGCTCGCCCCGCTCGTCGCCGGCCGCCCCGCCCTCGGGGCCGCGAGCGCGCCGGTGACAGTCATCGAGTTTACCGACCTCCAGTGCCCGTACTGCGCCCGCGGCGCGGCGACCGTCGAGGAGGTCCTGGACGAACGCCCGGACGACGTCCGCGTGGTCTCGCTCCCGTTCCCGCTCGGGTTCCACGACTGGGCGCGGCCCGCGGCCATCGCGTCGGAGTGCCTGGCCGACCAGCCCGACGTCTACTGGGCCGTCCGCGACGACCTGTTCGAGAACCAGGACGCGGTGACGACGGCCAACGTCCTCGACCGGATCGCGGCCGTCGCCGCCGCGGGCGGGGCGGACCCGTCGTGGCGGGCGTGCGCGACCGACGCGTCCTCGCCGGCCCACCAGGCGGCGGCGGCGACCGTCGACCAGTCCGTCGCGGCGGCCGAGCAGCTCGGCGTGACCGGCACGCCGGCCTACTTCGTCAACGGCACCCTGATTTCGGGCGCCCGCCCGCTCGCCGACTTCCTCCAGGCCGTCGACGCGGCGCGCGACGACGCCTGAGCGCGACCGCCCCGCCCGATGTGGGCGGGGCGGGCCGCTAGAAGCGGTAGCCCAGCCCGGCCGTGATCTCGGCGAACGTGCCGCCGAAAACGTCCGGCCCGCCCAAGCTCGCGGTCCCGCGCAGGCGGCCGGACGTGCGGACGAGGACGCGGTCGGTGACGGCGGCGTCGAGCCCCAGCGACAGCACGATGGCGCCGTCGAACTCGGGGTCGAAGTCCCCTGAGGTCGTGGACCCGCCGGGGTACGTGATCTGGAACGGCCCCGGGTCGCTCAGCGGGACGAACGCGCCGAACCCGAGCCCGACGAACGGCCGGAACCGCGTGCCCAGCGGGAGGCCGGCCTGAAACTCGACGTTGGGGAGCAGGTAGCTCACGTCGCCGAACTGCTGGGCGGTCCGCGAGAACCCGACACCGCCCTCGACGGCGAGCACGCGCGTGATCGGCCGGTGGGCGCGGACGTCGGCCACGAACGCGCTCCCGGTGCCGGACAGGTCGAAGGCCGCCCCGCCCGCCTGGACGGAGACGACGGTTTGAGCGGCGGCGGGGGCGCCCGCGAAGAGGGCGGCGAGGAGGAGGACTCGGGTCATCGCGGGGGCGGGGTGGAAGGCGGCGATACGGAGTCAGCCGGCGCCATGCCCTGTTTGGTCACGGGCGCAGGAAAAAAACCGCCCCGCCCCCGGCGAGCGGGGCGGGGCGGTCGGGGAGCGGGCCACCCCGCCCATGCGGGCGGGGCGGAGGCTTTACAGGTTCTCGATCAGCGCGTCGGCGAACTCGCTCGTCTTGAGCTTCGTGGCGCCCGTCATCTGGCGGTGGAAGTCGTACGTCACCCGCTTCGACTGGATCGTCGCCTCCATCGCGCGCAGGATGGCGTCGGCCGCCTCGGTCCAGCCCATGTAGCGGAACATCATCTCGCCGGAGAGGATGACGCTCGACGGGTTCACCTTGTCCTGGCCGGCGTACTTCGGCGCCGTCCCGTGCGTGGCCTCGAAGAGCGCGACGCCCGTGTTGTAGTTGATGTTGGCGCCGGGCGCGATGCCGATGCCGCCGACCTCGGCCGCGAGCGCGTCCGAGACGTAGTCGCCGTTGAGGTTGAGCGTCGCGATCACGCCGTACTCGTCGGGCCGCGTGAGGATCTGCTGGAGGAAGGCGTCGGCGATCACGTCCTTGACCGTCACCGTCACGCCGTCCTTCGTGAACTGGCGCCACGGGCCGCCGTCGAGCTTTTCGGCCCCGTACTCGCGGTCGGCCAGCTCGTAGCCCCAGTCGCGGAAGGCGCCCTCGGTGAACTTCATGATGTTCCCCTTGTGGACGAGCGTGACCGAGTCGCGGCCCTCGGCGACGGCGTAGTCGAACGCGGCGCGGACGAGCCGCTCGGTCCCCTCCTTCGACACCGGCTTGATCCCGAACCCGGCCGTGTCCGGGAAGCGGACGTTCTGGAAGCGGTCGGGGAAGTTCTCCTTCAGGAGCGCCTTGAACCGCTCGGCGTCGTCGGACCCGTCCTCGAACTCGATGCCGGCGTAGATGTCCTCGGTGTTCTCGCGGAAGATGACCATGTCCACCTTCTCGGGCTCCTTCACCGGCGACGGCACGCCTGCGAAGTACTGCACGGGGCGGACGCAGGCGTAGAGGTCGAGCTTCTGCCGGAGCGCCACGTTGAGCGACCGGATGCCGCCGCCGACGGGCGTCGTGAGCGGCCCCTTGATCGAGACGAGGTACTCGCGCATGGCCTGTAGCGTGTCCTCGGGCAGCCACTCGCCCGTCTGGTCGTGGGCCTTCTCGCCGGCCAGGACTTCGAACCACACGATCTCGCGGTCGTCTCCGTAGGCGCTCGCCACGGCCGCGTCGAACACGCGCGAGGCGGCGGCCCAGATGTCCGGCCCGATCCCGTCGCCCTCGATGTACGGGATGACGGGGCGGTCGGGCACGCGGAGGCCGTCGGCGGTCTGGGTGATCGTCTCGCCGGAGGTCGGGGGCTGGAGGTGGTCGTACGTGGCCATCGGGGCGGGGTGGGGGAGGGTGATACGGGCGGGGTGGACGGCCGGCGGCGGTGTCGAGATCCGGCGCCGAGAGGTTGGGGGTTGTTGGGTTCGGGGTTGTGTAGGGTTTGGGAGGGCGGGGCGTGCATCGCTCTCGGGCAACCACCCCGCCCCGCCCCTTGACGCCGCGGGCGGGGCGGCAGTCATCTTTGCTGAACCCTGAACCCTGAACCCTGAACCCTGAACCCTGAACCCTGAACCCTGAACCCTGAACCCTGAACCCTGAACCCGTCAGAGCCGCCCCGCCAGGTCGCGGAGCCTCAGCTCCCACACCTTCCGCGCCGCCTCGCGGACGATCTCCTTCGTCATCTTGCTCTCGCCCTCGCTCCGCTCCGTGAACACGATGGGCACCTCGACGAGGCGGAAGCCCTCGCGCCAGGCCCGGTAGTTCATCTCGATCTGGAACGAGTACCCGTTCGAGCGGACGCGCCGGAAGTCGATGGCCTCGAGCACCTCGCGGCGGAAGCACTTGAACCCGGCGGTCACGTCCTGGAGCGGGAGCCGCGTGATGGCCCGCGTGTAGACGCCGGCCCCGTAGCTCAGGACCAGGCGCCCGAGCGGCCAGTTGAGCACGCGGAGCCCGTCGATGTAGCGGCTCCCGACGGCCACGTCCGCCCCGCCGGTTTGCGGTCCGCCCCCGGCCTCCGAAGGCGGGAGGCACGCGACGACGAGGCGCGTGAGGTCGTCCGGGTTGTGCGAGAAGTCGGCGTCCATCTCGCACACGTAGCGGAAGCCGGCGTCGAGCGCGACGCGGAACCCGTCGAGGTAGGCCGTCCCCAGGCCCGACTTCCCCGGCCGCCGGAGGAGCCCGACGCGGGCGGGGTGGTCGCGCTGGATCGCGGCGACGACGTCGGCCGTCCCGTCCGGCGACCCGTCGTCGACGACGAGCACCGAGAACGCGCCGTCGAGCGTGAGCACCCGCTCGACGAGCGCCCCGATCGTCCCGGCCTCGTTGAACGTCGGGACCACGACGACGGCGCTGAGGCCCCGGTCCGGGTCGGGGGGCGTGAGGAACGGGGCGGGCACGACGCGGACGGCGGGGGCGGGGCGGCGCAGGATACGGCCCGAGCGGGCGCCGCTGAACGCGGGGCGGGGCGGAGCCGCCGTTGAGAGACGACGGAGACCGCTCCGCGGGGCCACCCCGCCCCGCCCCGCGGCGGTAGCTTGGGCGGACTCCCAGGGCGGGGCGGATCTCCGGCGCGCAGTCACCGGTTCCGCCCCGCCCCCGGAGCCCCCTCCCGAGTCCCCCGTGGGACGCCCCTTCTGACCACCCCGCCCCCATGGCCGGCACGACGAAGACCTCGACGAAGACCCCCAAAGGGGACGGCGCAGCCAAGAAGGCCGCTCCCAAGAAGAAGGCCGCGTCGCCCGCGACCAACGGGGCGTTCACGCCCGACACGCCGGACGTCCGCGTGTACCGGGGGAGCGGCCGCACGCACGAGTCGCTGGGCCTGAGCGCCGACGACGTGCTCGAGATGTACCAGAACATGCTGCTCCAGCGCCGCTTCGAGGAGCGGGCGGCGCAGATGTACGGGCGCCAGAAGATCGCCGGCTTCCTCCACCTCTACATCGGCCAGGAGGCCGTCTCGACCGGCGCCGTCCGCGCCCTCCGCGACGACGACCCCATCATCACGGCCTACCGCGACCACGGCCTCGCGCTCGCCCGCGGCATGTCGTCCGACGCCGGCATGGCCGAGCTGTTCGGGAAGATCGACGGGTGCAGCCGCGGCAAGGGCGGGTCGATGCACTTTTTCGACGTCGACAAGCACTTCTACGGCGGCCACGGCATCGTCGGCGGCCAGATCCCCGTCGGCGTCGGCATGGGGTTCGCGCTGAAGTACCGCGAGACGGGCGGGGTGGCGCTCGCCTTCTTCGGCGACGGCGCCATCAACCAGGGCGCGTTCCACGAGGCGGCCAACCTGGCCTCGCTCTACGACGTGCCGGTCCTGCTCATCGTCGAGAACAACGAGTACGCGATGGGCACGTCGGTCGCCCGCGCCCGCGGCGACGCCAACCTCTACAAGCAGGGCTACCCGTACGGCATGAAGACGGCCGTGATCGACGGGATGGACCTGTTCGAGGTCTACGGCGCCTTCCAGGAGATCGCCGACGACGCCCGCGGCGAGACCGACGGCCAGACGAAGCCGTACTTCGTCGAGGTCCAGACCTACCGCTACCGCGGCCACTCGATGTCGGACCCGCAGAAGTACCGGACGAAGGAGGAGCTCGAAGGCAAAAAGGGCGAGGACCCCATCCTCCGCGTCAAGGCCTACATCCTGGAGCACGAGCTCTTCCCCGTCGAGCGCCTCGACGAGGTCGACGAGGACGTCAAGGCCGAGGTTATGGCCGCCGTCGACTTTGCCGAGCAGTCGCCGCTCCCCGACGTCTCGACCATGTACGAGGACGTCTACGCCCAGGAGGACTACCCCTTCATCGTCTAGCGGTCCACCCCGCCCCGAACCAACACGCAATACGAAACACGCAGCAGCCACGCGCAGACAACGTGTTGCGTGTTGCGTGTCGAAGCTCCCAGCTATGGCCGAGTTGCAGTTTAGAGAAGCCCTCCGCGACGCGATGACGGAGGAGATGGAACGCGACGAGAGCGTGTTCCTCATGGGTGAGGAGGTCGCCGAGTACGACGGCGCCTACAAGGTGTCGCAGGGGATGCTCGACCAGTTCGGGCCGAAGCGCGTCGTCGACACGCCGATCTCGGAGTCCGGATTCACCGGGCTCGGCATCGGGGCGGCCATGCTGGGGCTGCGGCCGATCATCGAGTTCATGACGTGGAACTTCACGTTCGTGGCCTTCGACCAGATCGTCTCGAACGCCGCCAAGGTCCGCTACATGTCGGGCGGGCAGGCCAAGGTCCCCATCGTCATGCGCGGCGGGAACGGCGCGGCGGGGCAACTCGGGGCCACGCACTCGAACTCCGTCGAGGCCTTCTACACCAACGTCCCCGGCCTCAAGGTCGTCGCGCCGTCCAACCCGGACGACGCCAAGGGCCTGCTGAAGGCGGCCATCCGCGACGACGACCCCGTCCTGTTCCTGGAGTCCGAGCTCATGTTCGGCCTCAAGGGCGAGGTCTCGGACGAGAAGGACTACCTGCTCCCGATCGGCAAGGCCCGCATCGCGCGCGAGGGCGACGACCTCACGATCGTGGCCCACTCCAAGAGCTACTGGCTCGCGATGGAGGCCGCCGAGGAGCTCGCCAAGCAGGGCTACGAGGCGACCGTCATCGACCCCCGCACGCTCCGCCCGTTCGACACGGACGCTGTCGTCGAGTCGGTGAAGAAGACGAACCGGCTCGTCATCGTGGACGAGAGCCAGCCGTTCGGCGGCGTGGCGTCTGAGGTCGCGTTCCGCATCCAGCAGCAGTGCTTCGACCACCTCGACGCGCCCATCGAGCGCGTGACGGCGAAGGACGTGCCGGCCCCCTACGCCAAGAACCTGATCGAGGCCTGGATGCCGTCGGTCGACGAGACGATCCAGGCCGCCAAGCGCGCGCTGTACGTGTAACAAAGAGGGATGGAGGATGGAGGCATAGAGGGATGCCGCCCCGCCCGTGCCCGCCGTATCCCTCGATCCCTTATCCCTCAATCCCTTTTTGTCATGGCGATTGCAGTTGAAATGCCCAAGATGAGCGACACGATGGAGGAGGGCGTCCTCGTGTCGTGGCTCGCCGACGAGGGCGCATCCGTGTCGGCCGGCGACGTGATCGCCCAGGTCGAGACCGACAAAGCGACGATGGACCTCGAGGTCTACGACGACGGCGTGCTCCTCAAGCGGGTCGTCGGCGAGGGCGACAGCGTCCCCATCGGCGCGCTCATCGCCGTGCTCGGCAAGGAAGGCGAGTCGGTCGACGACGTGGTCGCCGAGTACGGCGGCGACGGGTCCGCCGGGAGCGCGGCCGACGTCGAGGCCGCCCCGCCCGCGCAGCAGGAGAACGAGCCGGCCCCGGCCGGCCTCGAAGGCAAGACGGCCACGGCCGACGCCATCGACGCCCCGGCCCCGAGCGCGCAGCCGCTCGGCGGCGACGGGACCACCACCCCGCCCGCGGCGCAGAGCCGACAGGGCGGGGCGGACGCCGGCGCGGCCGGGACCACGGCCGAAGGCTACGGCCACCGGCCCGACGCCGCCGAACCGCAGGTCGGCGCCAGCCAGCCCACGACGTCGGCCGCCCAGGGCGGGGCGGCGCAAGACGGCGGCCGCGTCAAGGCGTCGCCGCTGGCGCGGCGGATGGCCGACGAGGCCGGGCTCGACCTGGCCCAGATCGCCGGCTCCGGCCCGGACGGCCGCGTCGTCAAGCGCGACGTGGAGGCGGCCCGCGAGGGCGGGGCGGCCCAACCCGCAGCCCGCTCGGCGCAACCCGTCGAGGTGCCCGCGAACCGTCCGGCTGCGCAGCCCGCCACCCCGCCCGCGGCGCAGGGCGGGCCACAAGCCGGCGGACCGCAAACGGGCGGGGTGGAGACTGGCGGGGCCGACCTCCGCATCACGCAGATGCGGAAGACGATCGCCCGGCGCCTCGCCCAGAGCAAGTTCACGGCCCCCCACTTCTACCTCACGGTCGACGTGGCCATGGGCGGGGCGATGGCGTTCCGCAAGGACCTCAACGCGGTCGCCGCCGAGCGCGACATGGGCAAGGTGAGCGTGAACGACCTCATCACGAAGGCGTGCGCCGTCGCGCTCCGCCGGCACCCGATGGTCAACGCGAGCTACCTCGAAGACGAGGGCGTGATCCGCCAGCACGAGGCGGCCCACGTCGCCGTCGCGGTCGCCATGCCCGAGGGCCTCATCACGCCCGTCGTCCGCAACGCGGACGCGAAGGGGCTGGCTCAGATCGCGGCCGAGACGCGCGACCTCGCCGGCCGCGCCCGCGACGGAAAGCTCGACCCCTCCGAATACGCCGGCTCGACGTTCACGACGTCGAACCTGGGCATGTTCGGGATCTCCGAGTTCACGGCCATCATCAACCCGCCCAACGCCTGCATCCTCGCGATCGGCACCATCCGCGACGTGCCCGTCGTCGAGGGCGGGGCGGTCGTCCCGGGCCAGCTCATGACGCTCACGCTCTCGTGCGACCACCGCGTCGTCGACGGGGCCACGGGCGCCGCCTTCCTGGGCGACGTCAAGGACCTGCTGGAGGAGCCGCGCCTGATGCTGCTGTGAGCGAGCGGGGTTCAGGGTCCGGGGTTCAGGATTCGGATGCCGCCCCGCCGCCGCGCGAGCGGGGCGGGGTGGGGGAGACGGGCGCCACCCCGCCCCACAAAGAGAAGGCGGAAGAGCGCTCTTCGACCTTAAACCCTGAGCCGACAGGCCGGCGCAGCCAACCTCCGAACCCTGAACCGATCCGCCTGGCTCATCTGTCCGACGTTCACTTTGGGCGGATCTCGCACCCGCGCATCGTCGACGCGCTCGTAGACGAGGTGAACGGGGCCGGACTCGACCTCGTCGTCGTCTCGGGCGACCTGACGCAGCGGGCGCGGACGCGGGAGTTTGTGGCGGCGCGGGCGATGCTGGACCGTTTCGACGCGCCGGTGCTGGTGGTGCCTGGCAACCACGACGTCCGCGCGTGGTGGCACAACCCGTTTGCCCGGCTGTGGCGCTCGTCCAAGCGCTTCCGCCAACTGGTCAGCCCCGACGTGACGCCGTCGTTCGCGGAGCCCGGCCTCGCCGCGTTCGGCCTCAACTCGGCCCACGGGTGGACCATCAAGGGCGGGCGCATCCGGCCAGAGCACGTGGCGGAGATGGAGACGTTCTTTTCGCGCCAGCCGCTGGATGCGTTCCGCGTGCTCGTGCTCCACCACCACCTCCTGGTCCTGGAAGGGCTCGACAGCGACGAGGTCTCGCGCGGGGCGAGCCGGGCGATCGGGGCCGCCCAGCGTGCGCGCGTCGACCTCGTCCTGTGCGGCCACCTCCACACGAGCCACGTGGCCCCAGTCGAGCTCTCGCCCGCGACGGCCGCCGGCGGGGGCCACCGCGTCGTCATCGCGAGCGCCGGCACGGCCACGTCGAGCCGCGGGCGGGGCGTCGACCGCGACGTCAACTTCTACAACTGGATCACGGTCGAGCCCGAGCGCTTCGTGGTCCAGGAGCGCCGGTTCGACGCGGGGGCGGGGCGGTTCGAGGCCGCGCGCGAGTCGACGTTTGACCGCGACCGCCGCCCCGCCCGGTCCGGCGCGTAACGTGGGCGGGGCGGCCCCGTAGGTTGGTGGCCACCCCGCCCACGGCCCGCTCGTGCCCGACCCCGACGCCCCCGCCGCTCCTCCCCGCCGTGCGCGGCTCCCCGAGCCGACGACCGCCCCGCCCTCAGGGGACGGGGCGTGCGCGAACTGCGGCACGCCGCTCGCGGGGCGTTATTGCAGCGAGTGCGGCCAGCGCAACGAGCCCCTCCGCCTGCCGGTCCACCGCTTCGTCGCCCAGTCGTTCACGGAGTTTTTCGGGCTCGACGGTCGCGTCTGGGCCACGCTCGGCGTGCTCCTGTTCAAGCCAGGCAAACTCACGGCCGAGTTCCTGGCGGGGCGGCGGCAGCGGTATCTCCGCCCGCTCCGGGTTTACCTCTCGGCCACGCTCGTCTTCTTCGTGCTCCTCGCGCTCCTCGACCCGGTCGGCCGCGTCCGCGACACCATGTTCGACGAGGGCGGGGTGGACCTCGACTCGACTGTCGTCGTCGCGGCCTACCTCGCGGACGTCGAGGCGCAGATCGCGGACGAGCCGGCCCGCATCGCGCGGGCCGAGCGCGCGGCCGACTCGCTCCGGGCCCGCCTCGACAGCCTGACCCGGGCGGCCGTCCCTGGCGGGGTGGTCCTGGACGGCGTGGCCGCCGACTCGCTCCGCCCCGCCCTCGCCCGCCGGGCCGCGGATTCGACGTACGACGACGTCTTCGACGACCTCGCGGACGCCGCCGCCGACGCCGACGACGCGCGGAACGACGCGAGGCAGCGGACGGCGGGACTGGAGCTGGAGGCCGCCTTGCTCCGCACGCTCCCGCCCGACAGCACGGTCCGCCTCGCGGACGTGAAAGCGGCGCGGGCGCAGATCTACCCGGAGGCCAACGCGAATATCGGCCTGCCGGACTGGATGGTCCGCTCCGAGTCGCTCCGGCGGATCAGCGAGGCCAAGACGGGGGAGGAGTCGGCCGACGCTGGCGTGGCCTTCTTCCGCGAGGCTGTCGGCAAGGTCCCGACGGTCCTGTTCCTCATCCTGCCCGTGTTCGCGCTCCTCCTGAAGCTCCTCTACGTCCGGCGCGGGTGGTACTACTCGGAGCACCTCGTCTTCGGGCTCCACACGCACGCTTTTGCGTTCGTCGTGTTCTCATTTCTTGCTCTGCTAGCGGTGCCTACCAGGAGCGCTGGAGTAGCCGTCCTAGGCGCTGCCCTTTGGGCTTCAATCCCTGTCTACTTCGTCGTTGCCCAAAAGCGGGTGTACGGGCAGGGCTGGATCAGGACGATCCTAAAGTCTTTCGTCCTCGGTTGTGCCTACTTCTTCGTCTTGGTCGCTGGTCTTATTGGCGCGATCCTCCTCGCCGGCGCGCTGGGCTAGAGCCCGAACGCCGCCGCCGCCGGGGCGGGGCGGAGCGCGACCACCCCGCCCTCGCCCGCGCCGTCGTGGAGCGGGCCGTCGGCCGTCACGAGCGGGGCGGAGGCGGCTAGCGCGAGGGCGGCCAGGGTCTGATCGAGCCGCCCGGCGAGGTGCGCCCATGGGGCGAGATCGACCGCCCCGCCCCAGCGCCCAGCGTCGCGGAACACGCCGGTCCAGTCGAACGCTGCGAGCGGGGGGATCTGGCCGACGACACACTCGGCCTCGGCGCGTGTGGCCGCGTTCCACACGGTGACGAGCCGCCCCGCCCGCGCCGCGGCCACCAAGCGCCCCGACGCGCTCGCCGGGCGGAAGCCGGCGCCGACGAACACGTTCGCGTCCAAGACCGCGCGGGGCGGGGCGGAGGGCCGTAACGACGCCGCCCCGCCCACGACGAGCGGGGCGGGGCGGCAGAAGCGCTCGGGCGGGGTGGTCAGACTAGGCGTTGGCGACCGAGTCGAGCTGCTTGGCCGGACCGGCCTGGCGGACCGCCTCGGACACGTTGGCCGCGTACTTCTCGAAGTTGTCGGCGAACATGCCGGCCAGCTGCTCGGCCTTCGCGTCGTAGGCCGCCGCGTCGTCCCAGGTCTGGCGCGGCTGCAGGACCTCCGACGGGACGGCCTCGATCTGAGTCGGCACCTGGAGGCCGAAGACCGGCTCCGTGTCGGTCTCGACGTCGTCGAGCTCGCCCGCGAGCGCGGCGTTGACCATCCGGCGCGTCCAGGCCAGCTTCATCCGCTCGCCGGTCCCGTACGGCCCGCCGGTCCAGCCCGTGTTGACGAGGAACACGCGGGCGCCCGACGACTCGATCCGCTCGCCCAGCATCTCGGCGTAGCGCGACGGCGGGAGCACCATGAACGGCTCGCCAAAGCAGGCCGAGAACGTGGCCTTGGGCTCGGTCACGCCGCGTTCCGTGCCGGCCACCTTGGCGGTGTAGCCGCTGAGGAAGTGGTACTGCGCCTGCTCCGGCGTCAGCTTGGAGATCGGCGGGAGCACGCCGAAGGCGTCGGCGGTCAGGAATACGACGGTCTCCGGCACTCCGCCCATCCCGTCGTCGCTGGCGTTCGGGATCTGGTAGATCGGGTAGCTCAGCCGCGTGTTCTCGGTGATCGTCGCGTCGTCGAAGTCGATCGAGCGGTCCTCGTTGAGGACCACGTTCTCGGCGAGCGTCCCGAACTCATGGGTCGTGGCAAAGATCTCGGGCTCGCCCTCGGGGCTCAGGCGGATGGCCTTGGCGTAGCAGCCGCCCTCGAAGTTGAACACGCCCTCGTCGCTCCACCCGTGCTCGTCGTCGCCGATCAGGACGCGGCTGGCGTCGGCCGAGAGCGTCGTCTTGCCCGTCCCCGAGAGCCCGAAAAAGATGGCCGTGTTGCCGCCGCCCTCGGCCTCATTCGCCGAGCAGTGCATGGGGAGCACGCCCTGCTGCGGGAGCACGTAGTTGAGCGCCGAGAAGATGGACTTCTTGATCTCGCCGGCGTAGTTGGTCCCCCCGATGAGGACGAGCTTGCGCCCGAGGTGCAGGAGCACGAACGTCGACGAGTTGAGCTCGCCCATGTTCTTCTCCGTCGCCTTGAAGTCGCACAGGTCGAGGACCGTGTAGTCGGGCTCGAAGTCCAGGAGCTCCTCGTCGGTGGCGGGCCGGAGGAACATGTTGTAGGCGAACATCGAGTGCCACGCCTTCTCGGTGATCACGCGGACCTTGACCTGGTAGCGCGGGTCGGCGCCGGCGTAGCAGTCGCGGACGAAGATGTCGCGGCCGGTCGCGTAGCGGCCCATAGCTTCGTGGAGGTCGTCGAACGTCTCCTCGGAGACCGGCTTGTTCGTGTTCCCCCAGGCCACGTCGTCCTCGCTCGACGGCTCGCGCACGACGAAGCGGTCGTTCGGCGAGCGCCCCGTGTGCGGGTCGGTCCGCGTGGCGAGCGGGCCTCCGGCGGCCATCCGGCCCTCGCCGCGCCGGACCGAGAGCTCGACGAGCCGGGCGGGGGGGAGGTTGTAGTAGACCGTCTGCGTGCGGTCGAGGCCGAGGTCGGTCAGGTGCGAGAGGACGGGTTCAGGGGCGTTCATGCGGCGGGGCGGCCGGGAAGCGCTTCCAGGCGGCCGGCGGTGGATCAGGAGACGGGCGAGCGGTACCTACTCGGGCGGGGTGGGGCGGGATTCCTGCGCGGCCGCCAACGCACCGCATCTTCGACGGTGGCGGGAAAGGGAAAAGGGGCGCGCGGGCGGGGTGGCGCTCGTTTTGTTCCGCCCCGCCCCGTGTAGACCTGGGCGGGGCGGTGACAGGCGAAGCCGCCGTCGAATGGAGGCGGCGGCAGTCCCCCTCCTGGCCACCGCGCAGCGTCGGCGCAGCCAGGAGGGGCTAGGGGTGGTTGTCGGGTGGGCGGGGCGGTCAGAGAAAGGCGCCGCCCCGCCCGACGTAGTTGCCCGCCGTGCCCGCCCCGCCCACGGGCGACCGGCGGTCGCCCCTACGACACCGCCCGGGCGCTGCGGCCCGACGGCGTTGCATGCAACGCCGCTACGGCGGCCGCCCCGCCTGCGCCGAGGGCGGGGCGGTGATCGCCCGCCGTCTGCGTTCCGCCCCGCCCGTAGCTTTCCGGCTCCCCACCCCGCCCGAGCCCCCCCGATGACCGAGCCGTTCACGCGCGTCGCCGCCCTCCCCGCCCACGTCGGCGAGACCGTCACCGTCAACGGGTGGCTCTACAACGGGCGCGGGTCGAAGGGGCTCCGGTTCCTCGAGCTCCGCGACGGGAGCGGGGTGGTGCAGGTCGTCGTCCGCGAGGGCGACGTCGACGCGGGCTCGTGGGAGGCGGCCGAGGCGCTCACGCAGGAGTCCGCGTTCCGCGTCGTGGGCGAGGTCCGCGCTGACGAGCGGCAGACGGGCGGCGTAGAGGTGCAGGCCGCGTCCGTCGAGGTGCTGGCGCTCGCCGAGCCGTACCCGATCACGCCGAAGGAGCACGGCGTCGAGTTCCTCATGGACCGCCGGCACCTGTGGATGCGCTCGCAGCGGCAGTGGGCGGCCATGCGCGTCCGCAACCGGATCATCACGGCCATCCACGGCTACTTCCAGGGCGAGGGCTACGTCCAGATGGACGCGCCGATCTTGACCGGGAACGCCGTCGAGGGTACGTCGACGCTGTTCGAGCTCGACTACTTCGACGAGCCGGCCTACCTCACGCAGTCGGGCCAGCTCCACGGCGAGGCGATGGCGATGGCGCACGGCAAGATCTACACGTTCGGGCCGACGTTCCGGGCCGAAAAGTCCAAGACCCGGCGGCACCTCACGGAGTTCTGGATGATCGAGCCCGAGATGGCGTTCTACGACCTCGACATGAACATGGAGGTCGCCGAGGAGCTGCTTGTTGCCATCGCCGAGGCCGTTATTGCAGATTGCAAACCCGAGCTGGACATCCTGGGCCGCGACGTCGACGCCCTCCGCCGGGCCACGCAGACGCCGTTCCCGCGCCTGACCTACACCGAGGCCGTCGACCTGCTCACGAGCGAAGAGACGCAGGCGATGCTCGACGCCGAGATCGCGGCGCTCGAAGAGGAGCGGGGCGGACTGGAGGCCGAGCGCGACGAGAACCGCGCGGCCTACGGGCAGGCCAAAAAGGGCGAGAAGCGGCGGATCGACGCCCGCGAGATCGAGATCAACGTCCGCCTGGACGAGATCGAGGAGGCCCTCCGCAACCTCCCGCAGTGGAAAGCGAGCGCCCGCGACTTCGAGTGGGGCGCCGACCTCGGCGGGTCGGACGAGACCGTGCTCACGCGCCACTTCTCGACGCCCGTCATCGTCCACCGCTACCCGGCGGCCGTCAAGGCGTTCTACATGAAGCGTGACCCCGAGGACGACCGCCTCGCGCTGGGCATGGACGTGCTCGCGCCCGAGGGCTACGGCGAGATCGTCGGCGGCGGCGAGCGGGCTACGGACCTGGCGTTCCTGCGCGAGCAGGTGGCGGCGCACGGGCTGCCCGAGTCGGCGTTCGACTGGTACTTCGACCTGAGGCGCTACGGCTCGGTCCCCCACGCCGGCTTCGGCCTGGGCCTGGAGCGGACCGTGGCGTGGGTGTGCGGGCTGGGGCACGTCCGCGAGACGGCGCCGTTTCCGCGCCTGCTCGGGCGGCTCCACCCGTAGCGGACGGCCCCGCCCGCGGCGCGGGGCGGGGTGGCGCGGGCGGGGTAGGCACGGGCGACCGCCGGTCGCCCCTACGGCGGCCACCCCGCCCCGCCCGTGCGCCGCGGCCCGACGGCGTTGCATGCAACGCCGCTACGACC